>JAIXNA010000213.1 GCA_020328135.1 Candidatus Endomicrobiellum dinenymphae | reverse complement strand
ATAAGCGTTTTGTCGTTTATTAATAATCATCATCAAATTCCATTGATATCTTTTTTACTTTTGACGCCTGTAATAGGGCTTTTCGGTTTTATATGCACGGGTATAGGCGTCAAAAGTAAAAAAGATATCAATGGAATTTGATGATGATTATTAATAAACGACAAAACGCTTATAATGCCAGAAACAACGAATAAAACATACATGTACATACAATATGGACGACTAATATTTAAACCTGAATTGATACGCCATGCAATATAAAGACATATCGCCAAATATATTAAAATAAGCATTACAATTAAGATAAGCATTGCAGCCCCTTTAACTGTCGCATAAGATCTGCGCGCGCTTTTAAAAGAAAATCTGTAGCTGTAGTTGAGAGATAGTCGGGGTATGACCATGGAAGTTTTATATATTCGTTTTTTTGATATATTGTCGTAACTTCGCCATATATGCCCTTATCAAGATAGATTCTATGACTGTAATCTTTTGTCGTGGCAAGAATTACATTTGCAGGAGTTATGTATCCAGGATCTATATTTATTTGTCTTTTCCTGTCCGTTGCAAAACCATCTTCGATGGAATTTGTAAAAACTTTTGTTTCAGCAATATCTGCCGCAGAAATTAATCTTCCAAATGAAATCCAAAAACGTTTTAGACTATCGCCCATTTCAGAATTGTAGTAATTTGAAAAATCAAAAGACACAATATCGCTTAGCAAATCAATCTGTCCAAATTTTTCTTCAAGTATTATAAAAGACTTTTGCTTTATTTCTTCATCTGAAAAAACGATACCACAAAATAATTTTACTTTTTTTGGCAAGCCTATGGTCCCCACATTTTCCCTCATTCCATTTTATTCTACACGATTGAGTTTACTATAAAACATTAAAATTGTAAAATGACTCGGTGTTTTTGTCAGACAAAACAGGGGATTTATGATGATTTATAATGAAAAAATATTTTTGTATTTTTTTACGATAATTTTTATCTTTACTTTTTCAAGCAATGCTTTTTGCTTTAGCAATTTTATTGAGAATACAGATTATTTTGTGGAATTTCACGAAAAATCTTCCGAGATGGCTGCAATTTTACATATTAAGTTTGTAAGCGTTGCCCCCGAAGCTGAAGAAGCAGAGAAAATAGTAAAAGAGCAGTTAAAAAAATACGGCAATATACTTACAGCAAACAAAAAAATTATAACAACCTTAAAAAAAGAGGTAAAGCACAAAAATATCATCGGATCTGCATGGTATGTAAACGACGCAGATCCGATGAAAACGACGCAGATCCGATGA
>JAIXNA010000212.1 GCA_020328135.1 Candidatus Endomicrobiellum dinenymphae | reverse complement strand
GGATTCCTTATGACATTGAGGCAAAACGTCTGGCGTTAAGAGATAATTTAAATGCTGACGAGGTAAAAAAAAGAATTGGTTCTCAAATGCCTTTGGAAAAAAAGACTAAGCTTGCAGATTTTGTCCAACCCTACCTCAAAAAGAAGAGGAGCGTTTACTATTACGTTATATTTGTTTGTATTACGTGAGATTATTTCATTTATACGAACAATTATATAGGCATGCAGAACTTTTTCTACTTTAAGTTTTGATTGTTTATCTGAAAAAACAACATTTGCAAGTTTTTTTCTATCTAAATTTCCGTCATAACATAAAATATCGTTGCCAAAAATATTTACAAGTTCAGCTAATGCTGGCATGCCTTGCTCGGTAATATCTCTGGATATTGCATCGGCATCTATAGAATAAGCTCCAAGCTCCTCAAAATACTTGGCGCTTTCGCTTTTTCCAGTAGCAATGCCGCCCGTCAAACCTATTATCATATTTTTTTCATCTCTCCCCAGTTTTTGCCTATCTTGATATCAACAAACAATGGAACGCTTAATTTTACGGCATTTTCCATTTTATCCTTTACAATTGCAATCATAAGTTCTTGTTCTTTGACGGGAACTTCAAAAAGAAGATCGTCATGCACCTGTAAAAGCATTAAAGATTTACAATCTTTGAGTTTGATCTCATTATGTATATTTATCATAGCAATTTTTATAATATCTGCAGAACTGCCCTGAACTGGCATGTTTAAAGCTATTCTCTCGCCGGCATTTCTAAATTGAACATTCGCAGACTGCAATTCCGGCATATGTCTTATTCTGCCGGTAATCGTACCTACATAACCATCTCTTAGCGCCTGCGCAACAACTTGTTTCATCCATGTTTTTACTCCGCTATATCTTTCAAAATATCCATCGATGTATTCTTTTGCTTTTTCCACAGAAATATTCAACTGCTTTGAAAGTCCAAAAGGAGACATACCGTAAACTATTCCAAAGTTGATAGATTTTGCCGCGCTTCTTAAACCATCTGGAACGGGTTCGTCTTTTGGTATATTAAAAATTTCTCTCGCTGTAGCGTTATGAATGTCCCCGCTGTTTTTAAAAGCTTCAATAAGTTTTTGATCTCCTGAAATGTGTGCCAAAACTCTTAAATCAATTTGTGAATAATCTGCGGATATAAAAATCTTATTTTCCGCAGGCTCAAATACTTTTCTAAACTCTCTGCCGTAAGCGGATCTTATAGGAATATTTTGCAAATTTGGTTCTGTTGACGATAATCTTCCGGTAGTTGTTACAGCTTGATTAAAAATGGTATG
>JAIXNA010000020.1 GCA_020328135.1 Candidatus Endomicrobiellum dinenymphae | reverse complement strand
AAACTATATTGCGGTATGGGTATCATTTTATTACTTCAATGAAGGATGCTTTTTAATCTTTTTTGTTTCCTATATTTTACGACTTTTGGGAGCATGGTAAAACAGTAAAGGAGTAAAATATAGGAAACAAAAAAGATTAAAAAGCATCCTTCATTGAAGTAATAAAATGATACCCATACCGCAATATAGTTTGCTTGTAACGTTTCAAAATAGGAAGTTTTAATCAAGATAGGATAAAAGAAACGATATTGRTAMTCCCATTTAATAAAAATGGCAATCCCGATTGGGTTTTTGTGGAAAATTATATAAAATCTTTGCCTTACGGTGATAAAATTTAAGGATTGGCCAAGATATCAAATGATTTCCACTTCAAGTAACTAATTCTTCTAAACGCGGCAGATTGTATAAGAATGAACGACTAAAAGTAGAATTTATGATGTAGGGGGAATTGTTTGTATGGTAAACTTTGAATGTACAAAAAACGAATTGGTTTCTGCGTTAGGAAGTCCATATTGTGAGATTGACACTTGCATTCTGTTTTGCGTAATGGAATTGTTCTTTACAAGGTAAGGAAATAATAGTCCTGTGTAATTTATAAAAACGAGAGTTAAAATAAATAGATTTCGTAAATAAGAGGTTAGAAATGGCAAAAAACAAAGACATTAACAAGCAAGAAGGAGCTGCATCTCCGGAAGTTATTGTCGCAAATATTGTTCCGCGCAACATTGAAGATGAAATGAAAACTTCTTACATCGACTATGCGATGAGCGTAATTGTTGGAAGAGCTTTGCCTGATGTGCGCGACGGCTTAAAGCCTGTTCACAGAAGAATACTTTACGCGATGAAAGAAATGGGGTTAAAACATAATACAGCATATAAGAAATCTGCTAGAGTTGTTGGAGATGTTTTAGGTAAATATCATCCTCACGGCGATTCCGCGGTTTATGGCGCAATGGTTAGGATGGTACAGGACTTTTCTTTAAGATATCCGATGATTGACGGTCAGGGAAATTTTGGAAGCATAGATGGCGATTTTGCCGCAGCCATGCGTTATACCGAAGTAAGAATGGACGCAATTACCGATGAAATGCTTGCAGATTTAGATAAAAATACCGTTGATTTTATCCATAACTATGACGGCTCTTTAAAAGAACCGTCAATACTTCCTACAAAACTTCCCAGCCTTTTAATTAATGGATCGGCAGGTATTGCGGTAGGTATGGCTACAAATATTCCTACGCATAGTCTTGGCGAAACTTGCGATGCGTTAGTGGCTTTAATAGATGATGCTGAACTTCCTGTTTCCGAACTTTCAAGATTTATCAAAGGACCGGACTTTCCTACTGGCGCAATAATTTTAGGAAAGAGCGGCATTAAAGATTATATGGAAAAAGGCAGAGGCTCTGTAAAAATGAGAGCCAAAACTGAAATAGAAGAGATGAAAGGTGGCAGAGAAGCAATTATAGTAAATGAAATTCCTTATCAGGTAAATAAATCAAATCTTATAACCTCTATTGCTGATTTGGTGAAAGATAAAAAGATTGACGGTATTTTAGATTTGCGCGATGAATCGGACCGCGACGGCATAAGAATAGTAATTGAAATTAAAAGAGACGCAAACGCTCAGGTTGTTTTAAACCAGTTATACAAACATACGCAATTGCAGTCGTCTTTTGGCGTTATAATGCTTGCCCTTGTAAATAACAGACCAAAAGTGATGAACATTAAAGAAATTTTAATACATCACATTGAGCATAGAGAAATTGTTGTTACAAGAAGGACAAAATTTGAATTGCAGAAAGTCGAAGCCAGAGTGCATATTTTGGAAGGTCTAAAAATAGCTATAGATAATATCGATGCGATTATTAAAATTATGAAAGAATCCGCTGATGAAGACTCAGCTCGTGCAGTTTTGATGTCAGGATTTCGTTTAACAAAAATACAGTCTGAAGCTATTTTAGAAATGAAGATTCGTCAATTGACAGGGCTTAGGAGAAAAGAGATTGATGACGAATATTTAGAGATAATAAAACTTATTGAAAAATTGCGTTCTATTTTAGCTGATCCTAAGAAAATTTTAGCGATAATTAAAGATGAAGTTGTTGAAATAAAGAGAAAATACGGCGATAGGAGAAGAACTCAAATTCAAGCAACGGATGCCGATTTTAACATTGAAGATTTAATTCAAGAAGAAGACGTTGCCGTAACAATGTCGCATGCAGGATATATTAAACGCATCCCCCTAGATACGTATAAAGCTCAACACAGAGGAGGGCGTGGGATAACTGCAATGAACACAAAGGAAGAAGATTTTGTTGAAAACTTGTTCATTACAAGTTCGCACGCGAGCATGTTGTTCTTTACGACGCGAGGAAGATTGTACTGGACAAAAGTATATGAAATTCCTGAAGGAGCAAGAGCTTCTAAAGGAAAAGCCATAGTTAATCTCTTGCAGTTACAGGGAACTGAAGAGAAAATTACTGCGGCGATTCCGATAAGATCGTTTAATCCTAAAGATATTAGAGACGAATATTTGCTTATGTGTACAAGAAAGGGGACAATTAAAAAAATTGCTCTTGACGAGTTCACAAACCCTAGAAAGGGTGGCATAATAGCAATTAAACTTGAAGACGGCGATATTTTAACGGAAGTAAAAGCCATAGATAAAAATCCTGAGGTTATAATAGCTACAAAGAAAGGTATTGCTATAAGATTTAAAGAAAGCGATGTGCGCGCAATAGGACGCAACGGTATGGGAGTAAACGGAATTTCTCTTGAGAAAGACGATGAAGTTATAGGCATGGAAGTTTTTTCGCCAAACGACGTGTTCCTCTCAGTATCTGAAAATGGTTATGGAAAGAGAACGGAGGTGGGAAAATATCGTTTACAAAAGAGAGCGGGACATGGCGTTATCAATATGCAGGCAACGGAAAGAAATGGCAACGTGGTGGGTATTAAAAAAGCTAATGTTGGTGAAGAAGTTATGATAATGACGCAGGACGGAATAACTATAAGACTTAGAGTAAACAGTATTTCCATTATAGGAAGAAATACGCAGGGTGTAAGACTTGTGCGTCTTGAAGACGGCGATAAAGTAGCGGCAGTTGCCAGTGTTGTAAAAGATGAGGTAGAGGGCGAAGCGCAAGATGCAGTAGAGATTGTTAAGGAAAATAAAGAATAAATTAAAAAAGCCTCTTTCAAAAATGTTCATTAGACCTTTTGCACGAATATTTAAACTTTTTAGAGTGGACGTAGAGTCTCGTAACATAATAGAACAAATAGGCTTTATTGAACATGCTGATTCTTTGTTGCAAAAATATTTCTATCGTACTATTACTAAGTTATCACGATGGATGACTTCGTCTTCAATTGCGTTTATAATTTTTTTCATTTCTGTCGTTTTTGCCTTTTATTTTTTCAAGGACTTTGTTGCTATAATTTGTCAATCCTCTTGCAAAATCTTTTTCCGTATCGGAGTTAGCGATGTATATGGTGTCGCCTCTTTGGAAAACCCCGTCCATTTTTACTATACTCGCAGCAAGCAAACTCCTCCCTCTATTCACCAAAGCCCGAGGCTTTTATATCTATAAAAACTCTTCCTTTTGGTTTTTTACTAAAAGCTGTCCACGATTTCTTTGCTTATAAACACTGTTGTTTTGCTTTCGCAATAGTCCCGATCTGACAACCTGAAACTATGTTTTTTAACAAATTAAGCTTTAAGTCGTTTGTAATCACCGTATCCACTCCTGATGCCGAAGCTATTTTTGCAGCAAACATTTTTGTTTTCATGCCGCCGATGCCTTTCCCGCTTGAAGAAGCGCTCATGGCGAAATTTTCAATTTCTTCAGTAATTCTTTCAGCTGTAAAAACCGTCAACATCTGTAAAAATTATAAGCTTATCAGCGTCTATTGCAGACGCGACAAGAGCCGCCAATGTATCGTTTTATCGCCAAAATTTATTTCGTCAATTGAAATAGAATCATTCTCATTTATTATCGGAATAATATTGTTTCCCATTAAAGCATTCAAAGTATTTCTTGCGTTGATATATTCAATTCTTTTATCAAAAATATACTTTGTAAGAAGAATTTGCGCAACGGCTCTGCCATATTTTGTAAACGCTTCTGAATACGTATTCATAACCAGAGACTGACCAACTGCAGCAAAAGCCTGTTTGTCTCTTAAGGTTTTAGGTTTAGTGTTTATGCCAAGATGCGAACGACCTGCCACTATTGCGCCTGAACTAACAATTAAAACTTCATGGCCGTCCGCTTGAAGTTCGACGAGCTTTTCCGCTAGAGCAGCGATATACCTTTTGTTTAACAATCCTTTCTTAGTTGTTAATGTGCTTGCGTCTACTTTTATAACTATTCTCATGCAACTATTGTTTCCTCTACCTCTGACACGACTTTTTTATGCTTTTCAATTTTTCTAATAAAATCCTATTAACAATCTGAGGATTTGCCTGCCCTTTAGATTTTTTCATAATAAGACCAATGATTGCGGCAACTGCTCTTTCTTTACCGGATCTAAATTCGGCAACTGCTTTAGGACTTTCTGCAATAGATTCTTCGCACATTTTTGTAATTGCAGATTCGTCGGAAATCTGCGACAGTCCTTTTTCTTTTACTATTGTTTCAGGATCCGAAGATTTTACGTACATTTCTTCAAAAACAGTTTTTGCAATTTTGCCTGAAATTGTTCCATTTAAAACAAGGGAAATCAATTTTGTAAGATTTTGACTTGAAACAGGAGATTCTGAAATGCAAACTTTTGCCGCATTCAGTTTTGCGCTTAACTCCGTTGAAATCCAGTTTGAGAGAGGTTTCGCCAAAACTTTCTTGTCTTTATCTTTAGAGTAGTTTAAAGCTCCTTCATAATAATCTGCAACTAGTCTAGTTGATGTTAGATAATCAGCATCATATTCCGATAACCCATAATCTTTTATAAATCTTGCTTTTCTTGCTTTTGGAAGCTCGGGAATTTGCTTACGCAATTCTTCAATAAAAGAATCCGGTAAATCAAAGGGAACTAGATCCGGCTCCGGGAAATATCTGTAATCTAAAGCTTCTTCTTTTGAACGCATTGACTTTGTTACGCCTTCTTCCGCTTCCCAAAGTCTAGTTTCCTGAACAAGTTTACCATTTGATTCAAGAACTTCCTTTTGCCTTTCAACTTCATAAGTTATTGCGTCTCTAATGCTTGATATAGAATTCATATTTTTAATTTCAACTCTAGCCCCAAGCTCTTTTTGTCCCACGGGACGTATGCTTACATTTACGTCACAGCGCATTTTTCCTTCTTCCATACTACATTTGGAAGTATCTAAATACTCAACAATATCTTTAAGTTCCGTTAAAAATCCTAATACTTCTTCAGGGGAACTAAGCTCTGGTTCTGTTACAAGTTCCATAAGACCAACACTTGCTCTGTTTAAATCTAAAAGAGAATAATCAAGTTTTCTACTGCCTATTTCGTGAACGAGTTTACCAGCGTCTTCTTCAAGGTGTATTCTCGTTATATTTACAACTTTCTCTTTTCCGCCGACACTTATTGTAAGCTTGCCATCAGAACACAAAGGCGGCTCTGATTGTGTTATTTGATAGTTTTTTGGAATATCAGGATAAAAATACTGTTTTCTTGCAAACGTACACTGTTTATTTATATTAAAATCTAATGCAATTCCCGTTTTAACTATCGCTTCAACAGCTTTTTTATTCAATATAGGAATTGCTCCGGGCTGCGACGTACAAATTACACAAGTATTTGCGTTAGGTTCTGCGCCAAATTGCGTGGAGCATTCGCAAAAAACTTTTGACTTTGTATTAATTTGCATATGTACTTCAAGCCCCACAACTGTTTCATAATTAGTCACTTTCTATTTCCTTAAAGATTTGTTGGGTATTTGTCTATGTCAAACCCTGATATTTTTTCAAAAGCATTTGCAACTTGAAAAAGTTTCGCGTCAGAAAACCTCGATCCCATAAAATGCACACCCATAGGCATCCCCGAACTTGTAAAACTGCAAGGAACAGTAATACCCGGAAGACCTGCAAGATTTGCCGCTATAAGAAACAAGTCGCACTCTTCAGGAAGAACATCTCCAAATTTTACAGGCATTTGCAAAGTCGCGGGAGTAAATATAAAATCGCATTTCTTATAAACTGCTGTTATTTGATTGATAAGTAAAGTTCTTACTTTTTGAGCTTGATGATAACATCTGTGATAATTTTTTGCACCTAAAACGTATGTACCAAACAATATTCTTTTTTTTACCTCATAACCTAATGATTCCGCACGAGATTTTGCATATTCATCATTTAAACTCCTGCCATTTGGGGATCTGTATCCGTAACGAATTCCATCAAAAGTTGCAATGTTTGCAGATACTTCCGCACACATAATGACTTTATACAAAGCCGGAACATACTTGTAAGCGGGAATATCAATTTCAATTATTTCAACACCTTCGAGTTTTAGTTTGTTTCCCGCGTCGTTAAAATATTTTGTTATCTCGGCATCTGTCTTATAATCCAAAAGCTGTTTTGGAATACCAACTCTCAAAGTTTTTAATATGTCTGGATTATCGAGTTCGTGCACATAATCCATACTCTCTTTTGGCTCACAAACAGGATCCCTGTAATCTTTTCCGGCTATAACGCTTGTAAGCAAAGCTGAATCTGCTACAGTTTTTGAAAATGTTCCCACCTGATCAAAAGAAGAAGCTAAAGCACACACACCGTATCTGCTTATTAACCCGTAGGACGGTTTATATCCAACTATTCCACAAAAACCTGCAGGCTGTCTTATTGACCCTCCAGTGTCTGACCCTAATGCGAAAGGTACCATGCCTGCGCTTACAGCAGCAGCGCTTCCACCGGAAGATCCTCCGGGAATATATTCGACATTCCAAGGATTTGTGGTTTTCTGATAAGCCGACGATTCTGTAGAGCCGCCCATCGCAAATTCGTCCATATTTGTTCTACCTATGAAAATTGCACCTGCTTCTTTAAGTTTTTCTATAACAGTCGCATCATAGGTGGAGACATAATGCTCAAGATACTTCGAAGCAGAAGTCATTCCCTCGCCTTTAACCATAATGTTATCTTTTATGGCTATGGGAACACCCTCCAACAATCCGTACTTTGCATTTTTCCTGTCTTTGTTGTTATCAACTCGCTCAGCTTGATTTAGAGCATTCTCTCTGCTTAACCTGAGAAATGCCTTAACCTTAGGATCAACTTTTTTGATGCGTTCAAAGCACTCTTTTACTGTACCCGCGCTTCTTATTTCGCTCGAACAAATTTTTGCTTTTATATCTCTAGCGCTAATCATATCTAAAACCACTTTTTCTTTTTAAAATATATGAGCATTGGTATTATAAATACCGCCATCATGCTCAGCGCAAGAGGCAAAGAACCAATCCTTCCTTCGGGGAAATCTACATTCATTCCATAATAACCCGACACAACAAGCACTGGCATTAAAAACGTGGCTATTACGGTTAAAAATTTCATTACTTTCGTAAGTTTTACGGTAACGCTTGACATATAAACTTCAATCAAGCCTACTATCATCTGATTTCGCATAGCTATTGCCTGATTCATTCTTGCACACTGCGTGTGGATATCTCTAAAATACACCAGATATTCTCTTGCTATTAAATTATTATTTGCCCTAGTGAAGTAAACATATGATGCTTGCTGCGACTCTGCTATTTTTCTCATTGAAAAAATCACTTTTTTGATATTAAGTATTTCTTCCATGTTTTCTGTCTCTGGATCTTCAAGAACATCGTCTTCTAATTTTTCCATTTTGTCGTCAATTTTTTCAAGAGTAAATTCATAGCTTGAAACAACCTTATTAAAAATATTATACAGCGCATTTTCAAGACTTTTCATTTCAATCCGCGGTCTCGCTTTAGCTCTTTCAAAAAGGGTCTCTAAGAAAAACAATTCTTCCGTATGTACTGTAACTATAAAACCTTTCCCAACAAAGAAGTTTAATTCGTAAACACTGTTTTCAAATTCTTGGAAATAATTTGGTTTAAGTTGTATTCCGTGTATAGCGCCAAAAACGTAGTTTTCAAACTCTTCCATCTTTGGGTAATACTGCGGAAAAAGACAATCTTCAATCGACATTTCATGAAACTTAAAAGAGTCGGAAAGAAGAGTGATTTCATCATGAGTTAACTCATGGTTTCCCAAATGAATGTCAATCCAGACAATATCCGGCTTTTTTTTGTAATCATCGGCAATTTTTATTGCATTGTATTCGCTGGTAACTGTACCGTTGATAGAATAAATTGCTTTTATCACTGTGCCTCTATTACCTTTCGGACTTTGTAAAAAGTTCCCTCTCTAGCTGGAGATCTATTCAGCATTTGGTATATAGTATCCTTAGCGCACGGCCTTACAACATCATCTCTCCACACATTTCTAAGCTCTGTAACGTGCGTTGTGGGCTTCAAAGAAGCGACATCCGGCTCCTGCAAAATTTCAATATAATCAAACATTACGTTTATGTCTGCAAGGTACTTTTCTTTCTCTTCTTCTTTCATGTCAAGTCTTGCCATGAAAGTTGTAACTTCAAGCTCTTCTTTTAACATAAGCGCTCCTCTAAAATCTGTCATGAAATTGTACAAAAATCAAGATTTTTTAACAACATTTCGCTATCTATCTCCTTTATAAATGGGATCATTTATACAAAAATCACAAAAATTTCACACATACATATTTCGATATTAAGGAGATGCCGTTTTGACGCGAACAAAACGCATGAAAACTATTGTAGTTTTGCAACAAGAATATCTCTTTTGGTAAGAGGTCGTGAAAGAGTTATGCCATCAAAAGACGTGCAACGGCTTAGCGCTACATACAATTGTCCCGGAGCAAACGCGCCACACTCCATGTCTATAATAACGTTATCAAACGTTTTGCCCTGACTTTTATGTATTGTAACAGCCCATGAAAGTTTTAACGGATACTGTTTAAAAAATCCTGCGCTCTCCGTTTCTATTTGTCCTTCTGTTTCATTCCACTTATATTTAAATAGTTCCCATTTATATGGTTCGACATATTCTGTTCTTCCGTTTGGAAATTTCACGTGTATCAATACTTTATCTGAATAAGAGTCGCTTTTTATATCGTCAACAATGCCAATGCTGCCATTAACCCACCTACCTTTTCCATCGTTATTGACCATCATTACTTGCGCGTCTTTTTTTATAACGAGATATGGCTCTGCAGGAAAGGCTTTTGAATTTTCATCCATATTTTCGATCTCTGCAGAAAAAATTGCCTGTTCTGATTTTATTTTTGAAAGATATTGATGATTTATAAACGCCGCTTTTTTGTTTGTAGTAGTAAGATATACCGCCATAGGCTTATCCAAAATATGCGATGAAACTTTTCTATTTAAAGCAACAAGTTCGCTTTCTCCTACTGTGCCATTTCGCACAGCATTGAGCAACGCGACAAAATTGACATCTTGCTGTCTGTATATTTTTTTAAGCTCGACAGTGTGAAGCATACATTCGTTAAGAGAATAGGCGCTTAAAAAATAAGGCGATTTATACACGGAATTAAATACATGCTGCTCTTCTCTTTTTACTACAGGCGGAAGCTGTTTTAAATCTCCAATAAAAACTAGTTGTATACCGCCAAAAGGCTCTTTGTGTTTCTCCCTGTTTAATCTTAAAAATTTGTCTATACAATCTAAAATATCACAGCGAAGCATTGACGCTTCGTCTATAATAATTGTTTCAACTTTTTTATATATCGATTTTTCTGAAAGTTTTTTCTTTTTTATTTTTGAGAGACTAATATCAGGTTTAAAATTAAAAAATGAATGTATCGTTTCTCCTCCGCAATTAAGAGCCGCTACACCGGTTGGCGCAAGAACTATAGTTTTTTTCTTTGCACGCGTTATGTAATAACGCAAAAATGTTGTTTTTCCCGTGCCGGCATTCCCAGTAACAAAAACGCAATCATTACTCTTGTCTATTAAATCATACGCTTCTTTAAACTCATTATTTATTTCAATTTTATTATTCATTTTTTATTTGCCTGAAATATCAACCATGCCAAGATTGTAAAACTTAGTATTATATTTTTTCCTGTCAACCGCAGCGTGTAAGAAGAAATTCTTACATACTGCATTTTGATAGTTCTTTTTCCTTAAAGATATTAGCTATATGCACAGTTATATTATTTCTTGTAATTTGAAAAAGATTAGAAATTTGTTCTTGAGTGAGTCAAAGAGTATTCCCTTTAAGTTTCACCCCTATTTTATTTTTGTAGATGATTATGCTAGATTCTCTATCCATTTTTAAGTTATAACATTTTTCATTAACAAAGCGATTCCTTTACAAGTATCCAAGCTTATCCTTACAATTCAACTTATACTACTTTGTTGTTCACAAATTATCCACAAGTATATATAACATTTTCACCACTTAACATAACATATTATTTTTTTGATTTTTATATTGATTTTTCAATATATTTTTGCAAATTATTTCTATTGCATATTTTTATACTAATTTTCTTAGGTAAAGTTAATACGCAGTTATCAACATCACAAAAGCAAATACCGCG
>JAIXNA010000104.1 GCA_020328135.1 Candidatus Endomicrobiellum dinenymphae | reverse complement strand
CTGTGGAAGCGAAAATGATAGCAAAGAGATATTTGTAAGAATAAATAACAGAACTAAAGAAGGAAAATCCGAAGTATGGGGGCAGGCGAGAGCTGCATATACGAAATACTCTGGAGATGATAATTCTTTAAGCGGTTATACCGACAACAACATTCTTACTGCGAAAGGGCGTCAAAATGAGAAAGCTAACTTAGGAGCAAGCTAGCTATAGATTTATTTTGACGTGCTGGGTAGATATTTAATCAAAGACTTTAAGTAGCTTACTTAGAACTAAGCGGCAAATTAAGATCTGACTTGGTCGCTTTTTGAAAAAAGACGGGTGGGTCGGGAAGAACGTCGCCAGAAAAAGTTGATAGAGACAGTTTATTTCAGCAATTTGTATTCCACGGAGTCGGTAAGAGCCTGCCATGATGCATCTATTATGTTTTCACTAACGCCAATTGTTCCCCATTTCTTTGAAGAATCTGAAGATTCAATCAGAACTCTTACTTTTGCTGCAGTGGTTGCGTCTCTGTTTACAACTCTCACTTTAAAATCGGTTAAAAAAATGTTTTTTACAGCAGGATAATAATTTATCAATGCTTTGCGTAAACAATTGTCCAAAGCGTTCACAGGTCCATCGCCTTCGGCAACGGTGTGTTCTTCTTTGCCATTTATATCGAGCTTTATGGTTGCTTCAGAAATTATATTTCCGTTAATGTCTTTTTCAACAGAGACTCTATACCCTTTTAGATTAAAAAAAGATTTAAAAGTTCCGAACGCTTTTTTTGTAAGTAAAAAGAAAGAAGCATCGGCATCCTCATATTGATACCCGTTGTGTTCTTTTTCTTTTACAGTATCTATAATTTCTTTAACTTTTTCCGGCGCATCTTCAATACCTATTGCCATTTCAATAGCTTTAGAGACAACATTACTTTTGCCCGCTAAATCGCTCACTAAAATTCTTCTTTCATTACCGATAGTCAAAGGATTGATATGTTCGTATGTTTCAGGATTGTTTTTTATTGCTGAAACATGAACGCCTGCTTTATGAGCAAATGCGTTTCTGCCAACATAAGGGTCTGAATCGTTTGGTACAATGTTTGCTATTTCGTCAACATATATCGAAAGTTCGGAAAGTTTCCGCATGCTCTTTTTAGGTATGCAATCATAGTTTCTTTTTATCTGCAAAGCTGGTACAAGAGAACATAAGTTTGTATTCCCGCATCTTTCACCTATACCATTTACTGTTCCCTGCGCTAATATACAACCTTCTTCAATTGCAGCAATGGAGTTCGCAACAGCGCAGTCAGAATCGTTGTGAGCATGTATGCCAAACTTAACATTCGGGAAAGCGCTTCTTGTTTCTTTGACAATACTTTGTATGTCCGAAGGAAGCATCCCGCCGTTTGTTTCGCAAAGACATACTATGTTTGCCCCTGCAGTAATAGCTGTTTTTATTACCTTAAGAGCGTATCGCTTGTTGCTTTTATATCCGTCAAAATAATGCTCGGCATCGAACAATACTTCAAGTTTTTTAGATTTAAGGAAGGCTATGCTTTCATAAATCATTTTTAAATTTTCTTCATTTGTGGTTTTAAGAGCGCACTTTACATGTAAATCCCATGCCTTGCCGAATATACATACGGTTTTAACGCCAGACTTAATTATTGCGCGTAAAGTTTCATCTTCCGAAGTTTTTTTATCTTTGCGACGCGTACATCCAAATGCTGTAAGTTTTGCGCGTTTAAGAGGAGATTTTTTCATTTGTTCAAAAAACAAATCATCCTTAGGACCGGACCCGGGCCAACCTCCCTCAACGTATGAAACGCCAAAAGAATCTAAAACTCTTGCTATTTTTATTTTGTCTTCCGTTGTAAAAGATACTCCGACTCCTTGAGAGCCGTCTCTTAACGTGGTATCAAATATTAGTATTTGTTTCATAGTTCTCCTGAATTGGATCTCGATTGTTTGCTTGCAACCATCGAAATTAGACGGCAATGTTTTTATTCTCCTTTCTATTCCCATTTCTCTAAAAGGGGCGCCGGCAAAGCCGCCGGGGTATTGGAATCAGTCGTTAACCTGTCATGGTTATAAGGAGAAATGGATTGCTGTGGATTCTTCACAAGCTTTCGGCTTTCAGACAACTACCGACTTGAGGCATCTTCTTCGACGATAGTTAAAAATTAAAAATCTTTCACACGCTTGTCGCGATTGCATCGTCGTTTTCTGCAACACCGCCGCGCGGCGCTTCTTCCAAGGAAGTTTCTTCAACGGTGTTTTTTTCAATTGCGCTATTAGTTTGCGCAATTCTTGCTTTTTCCAAGTGGGTTTTATACACAGGAATAGCCACAATACTCAGCATTCCTATTATTACAATCACTATAACGATCTCTACTAATGTAAATCCTTTTGAATTTATCACAAATCCTCCGTCCCCTTACTTCTTTCTAAAAAGCCCAAAACCTTTGTGAAGTTCTTCAACTGCTTTTACCATATCAAGTTCATCAACAATGCACGATATTTTAATTTCACTGGTGGAAATCATTTCAATATTTATGGCATTCTTGTATAGTATTTCAAACATTTTTCCTGCGACACCGGGGTTACTTTTCATTCCTATTCCTACTATAGAAATTTTTGCAACATGTTCGTCAAAAACAACTTGAGGGGTTTTAAATTCATGAGCTATTTTATCAAGTTCTGTATGAGTTTTTTTCATCTCGGCTTTACATACTGTAAATGAAATATCATTTTTTTTATCCACGGCTGCGGATTGTATAATCATATCCACATTAACGCCGATTTTTGCAAGCCGGCTGAAAATTTTTGCAGCCACGCCCGGAATGTCCGGCAAATCCATCATTGTAAATTTAACCTGATCTTTATCAAAAGCTACTCCCGAAACTAGCAATGCTTCCATCTTTTTCCTCCTGATTTCTTCTTCACTTGTAATTATAGTTCCTTGTTTTTCGCTGAATGCGCTTCTTGCATGTATTTCAACTCCAAACTTTTTTGCCACTTCTACGCTTCGCGACTGCAATACTTGCGCTCCGGAACCTGCCATTTCAAGCATCTCATCGTAAGACAGATAATCAAGCTTTCTAGCATCCTTTATCACTCTGGGATCGGTTGTATATACGCCTTCAACGTCAGAATATATTTCACAGGAATCAGCTTCTAAACTGGCAGCTAAAGCAACAGCTGTTAAATCTGATCCGCCTCTCCCTAACGTAGTAATGTCTCCTTTAGGATTCAACGCTTGAAACCCAGCAACTATAACGATATTATTTTTAGTAAGACATGCTTTTATTTTTCGAGGATTAACTTTTTTAATTCTTGCGCGGGTATAATTATCGTCTGCTAAAATTCCAGCTTGAGGACCCGTCAGGGAAACCACTTTTTCACCAATGGAGTCAAGCGCCATTGCAAGTAACGATATAGAAACCATTTCTCCGGTTGCAAGCAACATGTCCATTTCTCTTGCGAGAGGGTTTGACACAATTTTAGCTGCCATTTCAAGTAAATCGTCGGTTGTGTCTCCCGGCGCTGAAACAACAGCAACAACTTTATTGCCGGCATTTTTTTTTGCAGCGATTTTCCCTGCGACATGCTTCATCTTGTCGGCATCCGCTACAGAAGACCCGCCGAATTTCATTACCACAAGAGACATCTTATTGCTCCTTCCGGGAAGAGTTTTTACCGTTACCTTTTACCGTAAAACTTGTTTTTTCAGCGTTTTCTGCTTCAAAGTCATTATATAAGGATAGCGCGCGACGCCGAAAACATCAAATCCCGGTCCCAAGGTTACAGCTGTTGCCAACGCTCGTACTTTTACATTCATTTTCACTTTTCTTTACGGTATTTCACTGCACAGCCTGAACTTCTTTAACTTCAGGCGCTGCTTGTTTAATTGCATTTGTAACGCCGTGCTGTAAAGTCATTGCTGCCATAGGACAGTCTCCACATGCGCCTGTAAGTTTTACTTTTACAACTCCGTCTTCGGTTGTGTCTATTAATTCAACATTTCCGCCATCTGCTTGCAAATGAGGTCTTACCGTCTCCAAAGCCTTTTCTACTTTTTCTTTTAGTGTCATATTCTATCTCCTGTTGCGTTTATATTTCTTTAAAAAGCGCGCCCAAGAGGAGTTGAACCTCTAGCCTTTTGATTCGTAGTCAAACGCTCTATCCAATTAAGCTATGGGCGCATTAAAATGGTTTTGTTGCAATGAAATACTGCCAACGAGATTTTTTTATATACTATTTCGCCATTTTGTAAGCATTTTGTAAGTTTTTATTGCAAATCAACAACACAACTACCGCCTTTATTATACACAATTTTATTACATAGTCAAAAACTTGTCGAAATTGTCGCCAAGCGCCTTTGATAGCCCCTAATTAAATCTATAATCCTTTGTTCGTATTTAACACACGCCGCAACAGTAGCTAACCCAATCTATTTTATCGTTCTTTGCGGGAAGTTTGCAGCT
>JAIXNA010000103.1 GCA_020328135.1 Candidatus Endomicrobiellum dinenymphae | reverse complement strand
CGCATTAACGCTCCACAAAAACATAGGTGCTCCACAAAAACATAGGTGTGCCGTTGAGTTTTAGAAATTGTTTAGGAACTTTATCGCCGCCGCCGTTATTATTACAGCATTTTTCATTTGTCTATCCTAAAATTTTTCCAAAAATGTTATTTTAACTATTACTTCTGCAATGTTTACTTCGGCGGGGAAAATCATTTTTGGAAAAATTTTAGGATAGACAAATGAAAAATGCTGTAATAATAACGGCGGCAGGATCCGGCAAAAGGTTTGGGGATAAAGTTCCTAAACAATTTCTAAAACTCAACGGCAAACCTATGTTTTTGTGGAGCGTTAATGCGTTTGCTGCAATAAAAAGCTTCAAGCAAATAATTTTAGTCGCCCCTTTATACATGATGCGTGCTTTAACTTTAAAATATAAAAATGCTTTTGAATGCGTTGCAGGCGGGGAGGAAAGATTCGATTCCGTAAGGAATGGGCTTGCCCTTGTTGCAGATGATATAGATTTTGTTGCTGTACACGATGCGGCAAGACCTCTCATTTCTAAAAATGATATTTTAGCTGTTTTAAAAGAAGCGGAAAAAATGAAAGCGGCTATCGCGGTTGAGAAAACAAAAGATACCATTAAAATGGTGTCAGAGAGTAATAAAGTATTAAAAACTTTGGACAGAATTGTTTTGAGAAATGCGCAAACGCCTCAGATTTTTGAATCCCTCCTTATTAAAAAAGCTTATTTGAAGAAAATCTCAGCTAGAACTACCGACGATTCGCAGCTTATAGAAAAACTAAATGTGAAAGTTTTTGCCGTTGAAACAAAGTTTCCAAATTTTAAAGTAACAACAAAACAAGATTTTAAGCTTGCAGAAAAACTCTTAAACAAAAGGATATAGTGATATGTACGTAGGCTTTGGGTACGATGTTCATAGGTTCAAAAAAGGCAGAAATCTTGTGTTGGGCGGCGTTAAAATAAAGAGTCTAAAAGGACTTGACGGTCATAGCGATGCAGATGTTCTTATACATGCTCTTATGGATGCATTACTTGGCGCCGCGGGATTAAATGATATAGGACATTTTTTTCCGAATACGGATTCTAAATATAAGAATATATCTAGTATTTCTCTTTTGGAAATTGTTTATAAAGAGTTGAAAAAAAAGAAGTTTTGTATAAACAATGTTGATATTACAGTGGTGGCTGAAGTTCCAAAAATATATCCTTTTGTTGATGAAATGAAAAAAAATATTTCAAAAGCGATTAAATTAAAAAAAGAAAGAATCGGCATAAAGGCAACTACTAATGAAAAAATGGGATTTCTTGGTTGTGGTGAAGGCATGGTTGCCATGGCAATTGCATCCATTGATGGGAATAAGGAAGCGTATCAATGATAAAAATCTATAATACTCTCTCAAATAAAAAAGAAGAATTTGAAACCCAAAAAAAGAATTTTGTATCCATGTACGTATGCGGGGTAACTCCTTATGACGAGACGCATCTGGGACATGCAAGAGCTTATGTTGTGTTTGATACCGTAAAAAGACACCTTTTGAAAAGAGGTTACCAAGTAAAGCATATACAAAACTTTACAGATGTTGATGATAAAATTATAAAAAGGGCGCAGGAAAAGAATGTGAAACCATCAGAACTTGCTCAGATATATATTGACGATTATTTTGCCCAAACCAGTAAATTAAATATTTTAAAAGCTGAAATATATCCTCGCGTTACGCAAATGATACCTGAAATCGTCAAATTCATTATGGCTTTAGTTGATAAAGAGTTTGCTTATGAGGTTGGCGGCGATGTTTATTTTTCTGTTGAAAAGTTTAAAGATTATGGAAAATTGTCGAAAAGAAAACTTGACGATTTAAAAGCCGGCGCTAGAGTGGACGTTTGCGCCGAGAAAAATTCAGCGTTTGATTTTGCTTTATGGAAAAAAACGAAAGAAAACGAACCTCAAGAAATTGCATGGGAAAGTCCATGGGGAAGGGGTCGGCCGGGCTGGCATATTGAATGTTCGGTAATGTCGTCAGAATTGCTTGGCGACACTATAGATATACACGGCGGCGGGCAAGATTTGATATTTCCTCATCACGAAAATGAAATTGCTCAAAGCGAAGCTAAAACGGGAAAGCAGTTTGTTAAATATTGGATACACAACGGTTTTGTTACAATTAATAAAGAGAAAATGTCTAAATCTTTAAACAATTTCTTCACGTTGAAAACAATTTTTGAGAAATATAATCCGCGCGTAGTACGTTATTATCTTTTAACACAGCATTATTCAAGTCCGTTAGATTTTTCCGATGCAGGTTTAGATGCTGCAAAAAATGCTCTACAAGGGATAGACGATGCTTATCTAAGACTTGTTTCCTCTTTTAAAGAAACGGCTTTAAGCATAGCTGATAAAGATTTATTGGATATAGAAGAAACATTTTTGAAAGCTCTTGACGATGATTTTAATTCAGAAAAAGCATTATCATATTTTCACGAATTAAAAAACATCATATTAAATGAGTTATTTACCGCAAGCGCAGATAGGCTTTCTCAATTAAGAAAACTTTTTGAAGACTTTGCTGAGAATTCTTTGGGTCTTGCGCTTCCTGAAGAACAGAAAAATGACGAGGGCTTGCAAAAACTTTTAAGCGAAAGAAACGAAGCGAGAAAAAATAAGAACTGGGTTAAATCCGATAGGTTCAGAGAGCTTATAGATGAAAAGGGTTATAAAATAGTGGATAATAGAGACGGTTCCTCCATTCTCGTAAGAAAAATTTAACTTGCGTCGTTTTGAAAACAAGTCGCTGTCGTGTCGTATCCGATTAAGACATTCGAAGATAAACTTCAGTGAGCATAACAAACTTCAGTCTTGATTGCGAATTTTTTAGTTGTTAAGCTTGATTAATAATTGCTTCGCCAAGACTTTGTCTTTTCTCACAAAACATGGTGGTTGTCATTGTTGAGATATGTCGAAATCATAGAAGCAATCTTTGTTGTAGATGTAATTATTTCATAAAAAGGATTTTAAGTGTACAATAAAGATAAGCATCATCATAACGCTCAAGAACAATTAGAAAACATTGTTTATGGGCGTAATTCAGTATTAGAACTTCTCAAAGTAGGCAAGCGTAGTGTCAATAAATTAATGGTTGCTCAAACGGCTCGCGGTACTGTAATCACAGAAATTGTTAGTCTTGCAAAACAAAAAGGGATAGCTATACATAATGTTCCACCAGAAAAACTTGATAGATTTTCTGAACATTCACAAGGCATAGCAGCAGAAGTTTCTCCTATGGAATATACAGAATTGGAAGATTTAATCATCAAAGTAAAACAGTTACCGAAGCCTTTGCTTATGATATTAGACGGCATAGAAGATCCTCATAACCTTGGAGCAATTATAAGAAATTGTGTGACTTTCGGGGCAGACGGTGTTATAATCCCAAAATGGAGAGCGGTTGGCGTTAATGGGACTGTATCAAAAGCTTCTGCCGGAGCGATAGAACATATTGCAATATCAAAAGTTGCAAATATAAATCAGACAATAGATTCGTTAAAAAAAAATAACTTTTGGATAGCCGGGGCTGAAAAGAGCGGGCAAGTGTTATTGCCAAAGGAAGAGGTAGCCTTACCTTTTCCTTTGGCAATAATAATAGGCAGCGAGGGTTTTGGTCTTCATAGTTTAACGAAGAAAAATTGTGATTTTTTAATCTCAATACAACAAAGGGGCGCTATTTCTTCGCTTAATGCGTCTTGTGCAGCTGCGGTAGTTTTGTACGAAATATCAAAAAAACGCAGATAAAATTTATTATGATACATTTATTGCTTATCTCAAAATGAAACAATACTCGACATCCTTCTACTGTAAGCAGTCCATATAACTGCTTTGTTAAATTTCTTTACGTATGTAATGTTCATGTTATTTTTTATAACGTGGGAAGATTTAGGAAATGCCATAAAAGGTATAAAAAATATAAAAGGAAGAAGAGAATGAGAAAGTTTAAATTATTGTTGTCTATAACTTTGAGTTTGTTGTTAGCAGCGAATGTTTTTGCGTTAGAGAAAGTTAAATATGTAGCCTCAGCGGACTGGGATATGCTAAAATCAGAATAGTTCGTAACAATAATTTAAGAATTAATTTGAATATATTTTTTGGAGGATTAAAATGAAACAACCACAAAAGAAAGAAGTGAAAAAACCAAAGAAAAAAGTAAAGAAACAAAAGAGTTAACAAAACAAAAGTAGTTTGTTACAACACAGTTATCATAACGATTCTCCAATCGCTCTTACGCTCTAAAGTAGTTTTTCATTTGGGAAGTAGTTTTTCATTTGGG
>JAIXNA010000211.1 GCA_020328135.1 Candidatus Endomicrobiellum dinenymphae | reverse complement strand
AAAAAGATATTGCTTATTTGAAAGATTTATATTCAAGACTTATAAAAATTCTGCCGTCTTTTAATATAACTGATTCTAAATCAGCAATTTCCATAACATATCCCTTTTTACTTCGTACCCTGAATATGTTATAATCCCGGGGCGTTTTAACAGTATCTACAAGCTGCTACGATATAATTCCGAAAATTAATTTATAGTTGATTATAGACCCGGGATTTTCGCTCTACCGGTTAATTTTTTAGCTTCTTCAGTCATAATGTTTTGAGCTTTTTTTCCAGCTTCTTCAAAAGCAGATAATATATTTTTTTCTATTTTCTCCTTTTTTTCTTTGAGCAAATCTTCAGGGATATTCAAACTTAAAAATTCATTTCTAGCATTTACTTGAATTTTAATGCCTTTGTATTCAACATCAATAACCTTAGCTTTTAATTTTTTACCTATTTCGCTCAACTTGCTTCTCATCGCCATTGCCTCTTTCGCCGCCTTAAACAATTCCATTTTACATTTCCTCTCTGCTTTTTACCTTGATTAGCTTTTTATTTCTCATTATCAAAATTCTTACAAGCGCAGCAAGAACGCCCCACATACACACCAACGCCCATCCTAAAACAATCAACTGTTTAAGCAGAAAATATACGCCTATCGCTCCAGAAATAGTAGAAACTAAAAACATATATTTATACACAATTGCTTTTTTACTTTGTTCCATTTTTGCCAACCTTGTCAGCTCTCAGGATTATAGCATAAACTGATACGTTTAATGTAAGCAAAACAAACGCCGTCACAATTCCTGCAAGCAACGTAGCAAGCACTGCAACAACACAACTTGCCAAAATATCTAAAGCAAAAAGGACATAAAAAAAAGTTTTCATCTTCTTCATTTAATTCATCACACTCATCAAAGATATTCTCTCAAGGAGAGCTGTACATTTTAATCGCATTCCTTGCTTCTTCTTAAAGTTCCGGATATTATTTTTTCAAAACTATTTAGGGTTTTAATTATAAGCATGCCTTCCTCGTCTATTCCTAGGTTTATACCTGTCGTTACAGCGCGACCTGTATCAATGCTAACAGATTTATTCTTATATGCAAGATTGTCATTGTATTCTTCTAAAAACTGATTAAATCCATCTTTTTGAAAATCAAGATATAACTTTTCAAAGTCTATCAAAAATCCAGTCATAAACTCCGCTCTATCTGCTTCACTTTTTAAAATATCCTTTAAAGAAACAGAAATATTTTCTAGACTTTTAGGAATGTCGTTATTGATATTTATCCCTATGCCTACAACGACCCAATTTATTCTATCCTGTTAGCCGAACAGGATAGAAT
>JAIXNA010000102.1 GCA_020328135.1 Candidatus Endomicrobiellum dinenymphae | reverse complement strand
CGCCACCGAAGAACTCAAAAATAGATGTTGTTTTGAATGAAAGCAAAGGAATGTTTGTACAAAAAGCAATAGAAGCCGATTTAGAAAAAATTTTAAGATATAAAAATGACAATAAATTGAAAGAAGCATTAAAAGAGACATTGTTTGTAGCGCAAGTTATAGATAAAAATAAGGAACTTAAAAATATAGTAATCGGTGTTTCTTTTGGCGTAAAGGATAACACGCAAACTACTTGGAAAGCAGATAAGGTTGACTTTATATTCAGAGTGGTTAACCGCAAACAATGGGCTATAGGAATTTTTAAACAAGATATGAAAGAACTGATAGATAAAATAGAAGGACAAACTAATTTCCCAAAAATTTATAAACTACTTAAAAACGGATTATTGTGATATTCAAGTCAATAGAAACGCTGTTGCTTCGTCAGTCTGTCTCGCACCGCATCTATTTATATCAACATAAGATTGCTTGATTATATCAATCTTGAATCAAAGTTAAATATTTGTCCGGATACTGTTTTAACTTGAGATAGAAAAACTACAAAATCAACGAGTTCATTGATGTTAGTTGTAGTATTTAAAACACTTTCTTTTTTAACTGTGTCTATGTGAACATCTCTGGCATTGCCGACCATATCCGTGAAGTGAAACCCGGGCAAAACGGCATTCACGGTTATTCCAAAGCGTCCATATTCTCGAGCGGCGGTTTTTGTAAGGGCTATAACGCCTGCTTTTGATGCAGAATAATTTGCCGAACCAATATAAGATCTAAATGCAGAAATTGACGCTATATTTATTATTGCGCCGCCTTTTTGTTTTATCATTTTTTTTAATGATTCTCTAATCATAAAAAATGTGCCGTTTAAGTCTGTCTCGACAACGGATTCCCACATTTCGTCCGTCATTTTTAGTATAGTAGAATCTGCAGTAATAGATGCATTATTTACAAGACAATCAATTTTTTTATATTCGTCAACAACATTTTTTATTAATTCTTTTACTTCATTTTTATCGGCTATATTTGTTTTTATAAACTTTGAATTTGGAATTTTGTAGTTAGGTTCATTATTTCTATAGCAACCGTATACATTCCAATTATTTTTTGAAAAAGCCAGCGCAAGCTGTTTCCCAATTCCCCTAGATGCCCCTGTTATCAACACAGTTTTCTTGTGCATGACATCCTCCTGTTTGATTAAGAGGATTATACAAAAAATACTATTTTTTGTATAATCGATGGGTTGGATTTAAGAGGTTTTTACTGTGGAAATGGGAAAAGTTTACAACTCTAAAGTAGTTGAAGAGAAATGGTGCAAGTATTGGATAGAAAATAAAACGTTTTCGGCGAGAATAGACAAAAACAAAAAGCCGTTTACGATAGTTATTCCTCCTGCAAACGTAACAGGATCTTTGCATATGGGACATGCCTTAAACGCTACTTTGCAGGATATCATAATAAGATTTAAAAAATTGCAGGGATATAATACTTTGTGGGTACCCGGAACAGACCATGGCGGTATTGCTACGCAAAATGTAGTTGAGAAACTTCTTAAGAAAGAAGGAAAAACTAAATACGATTTAGGTCGTGAAAAATTTTTGGAAAAAATGTGGCAATGGAGAAGTGAAACCGGAGACACAATACTAGATCAACTTAAAACGATAGGCTGCGGTTTAGACTGGGACAGAGTCGCTTTTACAATGGACGAGAAGCGTTCAAAAGCTGTAAAAAAGGCGTTTGTACAGATGTTTGACAATGGTCTTATATACAGAGGGAAAAGACTTGTTAATTGGTGCTCTAGGTGTGGTACCGCCTTATCTGACATAGAAGTTGAATATGCGGACGAAAAAAGTAATTTATGGCACATAAAATATCCTCTAAAAGATTCTGATGGATATGTCGTTGTTGCAACTACGCGTCCTGAAACAATGCTTGGAGATACGGCTGTTGCCGTAAATCAAGATGATGATAGATATACGCGTTTAGTAGGTAAAACTCTAACATTGCCGTTGGTAAACAGAGAAATAAAAATAATCTCAGATTATGTTGTAGACAAATCTTTTGGCACGGGGGTTGTAAAAGTTACGCCCGCTCACGATGCAACTGATAATGAAATAGCAAAAAGAAGTAATCTTGAAACAATAGAAATAATAGATGTTAATGGAGAAATAATTAATGCGCCTGAGAAGTATCTCGGGCTTAGCGTTGAAGAAGCAAGAAAAGAAATTGTTAAAGATTTGGAAGAAGCAGGGTTTTTAGTAAAGATAGAAGATTATACTCATTCAGTAGGAAAATGTTACAGATGCTTAGCAAAAATAGAGCCTTTGATGTCCGAACAGTGGTTTTTAAATGTTGGCGAAATGTCTAAAAAGGCAGTTGATGCCGCAAATGACGGTAGGACAGTTTTTTGTCCGCAATCGTGGAAAAAACCTTACGTTTTGTGGCTTGAAAATTTAAGAGATTGGTGCATAAGTCGCCAAATATGGTGGGGACATAGGATACCCGTTTATTACTGCGTTAATGAACAAGGAAATAAAACAAATTGTAAACCGGTTGCCTCTTTTGAAAAACCAGAGAAATGCCCGTGTTGCAAAGGCAAAAACTTTGTTCAAGATGAAGATGTTTTAGATACTTGGTTTTCTTCAGCTTTATGGCCTATAAGCGTTTTTAATTGGGGCGAAGATGAAAACAACGAAGATTTAAAATATTTTTATCCTACGTCGGTTTTGGCAACCGGACATGAAATTATATATCTGTGGGTTGCAAGAATGGCGCAGTTTGGTTTGGAGTTTATGAAGGATGTTCCCTATAATGGTGTGTTTATTCACGGAATAGTAAGAGATAAACACGGTAAAAAAATGTCAAAATCTCTTGGAAATGTCGTTGATCCGCGCGAAATAATGGAAAAATATGGTACAGATGTGTTAAGGTTTGCGCTGGCTCAGGCTGCAGCTCCGGGAAGAGATATGCAAATTTTGGAAGAATCTTTTTTAGCGGCAAGAAATTTTGCAAATAAAATATGGAATGCCTCGAGATTTGTAATAATGAATTTGGAAGGCATGGGCAAGCTTGATGATAATATATACCCTTCCGAGCTTGCTGACGAGTGGATTATATCTGAATTTGCCAACACTGCTTCAAAAGTTAAAACAGCTTATGAGTCTTATAACATAGACACTGCTTCTAGAGAAATTTATGATTTCTTCTGGACAAAATATTGCGATTGGTATATAGAACTTTCAAAAATACGTATAATGTCGGCAGATAGAAATGTAAAGAGACAAATTCTTTCAATTCTTGTACATATGCTTAAATCAACATTACAGTTGTTGTCTCCGGTAATGCCGTTTATAACGTCGGAGATATGGGATATTTTAAACAAAGATGACGAAAATGCAAAAATAATAGCAGAGAGCTTCCTAGCTGTCATTCCCGGATGCATTAATCAAGAATCTGCCGCATCTCAGTCTGTCATTCCCGAACGTCTTAATCGGGAATCCATACTTGAGAAAATGAAAAACATCCAAGACGTAATTGTAAAAATTAGAACTTTAAGAAGCGAAATGAATATTTCTCCAGCGGTTCAAATAAAAGCTTTATTTAATATATTAGACAACAATAAAAAGCAAATAGTAAAGGAAAACGAAAATTACATAAAGCAGCTTCTATGATATAAGACTCATACAGTTTTGTAAAAACATTGCAAGACCTAAAAGTTCTGCCGTAGTCGTTGTAGTCGGATTTGAAATATTTTTACCTTTAGAAGGTCTTATTGATATTGAGAGAGAAAAGGCAAGACTTACAAAAGAGATTACTTTCGCAAAACAGGAAGCGGAGAGAACAACATTAAAAATGCAGAACGAAAATTTTATAAAAAGAGCTCCGGAATCAGAAATTGAAAAAATTAAAGCCCGCTTAGACGATGCAAATTTAAAAATTAAAAAAATTAATGAAAGTTTAAAGTTTTTGGAATAAAACAATAGTAAAGCAAGGTAGGAAGATAATAAAGAATATGTCGCCAAAAAGAAGGCATTGTAAGTATGTTATATAATGCCGTTGTGGAAGTTGGGGATTAGAAAAATGAGCGGAGCAGTTAAATTTAAAATTTATTTTATTGGACTAAATTAGACAAAAATAACAAAATAAGGTGGATGTACTCATTTCTTGGTAACTACACGGATTATTCGTACGGTTTAACCTTAAAAGGCGACATATTCTTTATTATCTTCCTACCTTGCTTTACTATTGTTTTATTCCAAAAAAATTAATGAAAGTTTAAAGTTTTTGGAATAAAACAATAGTAAAGCAAGGTAGGAAGATAATAAAG
>JAIXNA010000101.1 GCA_020328135.1 Candidatus Endomicrobiellum dinenymphae | reverse complement strand
GTACTGCCTATATATGATTCTATGGATTCAATTTTTGAAACTTTGAAAAATACGGCTCTTATACATAAGTCCGGAGGAGGGACAGGCTTCTCGTTTTCCAGACTTCGCCCAAGCAAAACTCTTTTGTTAAAGCGTTTATATCTGCATTTTTATCATAGGTTTTATCCGACTGAGCAATATTTTCTGCAACCCTATAAAATAAACCCCTGAGGATTTATTTTATAGGGTTGCAGAAAATATTGCTCAGTCGGATAAAACCTATGATAAAAATGCAGATATAAACGCTTTAACAAAAGAGTTTTACTTGGCAATGTCTTCTTTAGATTTTTTGCCCAATTCGCCAACTTTGATGAATGCAGGCAGACATCTACAGCAGCTTTCCGCGTGCTTTGTACTGCCTATATATGATTCTATGGATTCAATTTTTGAAACTTTGAAAAATACGGCTCTTATACATAAGTCCGGAGGAGGGACAGGCTTCTCGTTTTCCAGACTTCGCCCAAGCAAAGATATAGTAAAAACAACGTTCGGCGTTTCTTCTGGCCCCGTGTCGTTTATGCAGGTTTTTAATTCCGCTACTGAAGCTATAAAACAAGGCGGTACAAGGCGCGGGGCAAATATGGGAATGTTAAGAGTTGATCATCCGGATATTTTAGAATTTATAGTTTGTAAAGATAAAAATGACAGTTTGAATAACTTTAACATATCTGTTGCTATTACAAAAGAATTTATGGACGCCTTAGAAAATAATGAAGATTATAATCTCTACAATCCCAGAAATGGCAAAGTCGCAGGTAAGTTAAATGCAAAAGCGGTTTTTGATAAGATAATTGATCAAGCATGGAAAAATGGCGAGCCCGGAATAGTTTTTATCGATAGAATGAACGACAAAAATCCTACTCCTGAAGTATGCGCAATAGAATCTACAAATCCATGTGGGGAACAGCCTCTTCTTCCTTATGAATCTTGTAATTTAGGTTCAATCAATTTAGGACATTTTGTAAAAGATAGCGATGTTGATTGGAAAAAATTGGAAAAGACAGTAAAAACTGCCGTTCATTTTCTTGATAATGTCATAGATATGAATAATTATCCTATAAAGAAAATAGGCGAGGTTACGCGTTCTAACAGAAAAATCGGACTTGGCATAATGGGTTGGGCGGATTTGCTTTTATTTTTAAAAATATCTTATGGATCTGAAAAATCTTTGGCGCTTGCAGAAAAACTTATGAGTTTTATTCAGTCCAAATCTCGAAAAGCGTCGGAAGAACTTGCAGCGCTTAGAGGAGCTTTTCCAAACTTCAAAAAGAGTATATACGCAAATGGAAAACAGATAAGAAATGCAACCACGACAACGATTGCTCCAACTGGCACAATTGGGATAATAGCTTCAGCTTCAGGCGGAATAGAGCCTCTTTTTGCTCTTGTCTATAAGAGATCTCAGTGTCTTGACAATGAAGAAATGTATGAAGTTAATCCTTATTTTGAAAGACTTGCAAAAGAAAAAGGTTTTTATTCGCCTAAACTTATGGATAAAATAGCAGAAAAGGGAAGCATTCGCGCTATTAAAGAAATTCCTACAGAAATAAGAAAAATATTTGTAACTTCGTACGACATTACTCCTGAAGAACATGTAAAAGTGCAGGCGGCTTTTCAGAAATTTACAGATAATGCTGTTTCAAAAACCGTAAATTTTTCAAATTCGGCAACTAAAGAAGATGTTAAAAAAGTTTACATGCTTTCTTATAAAATGGGCTGCAAAGGCGTAACAGTGTATCGCGATGGCAGCAGAGATGTTCAGGTTTTAAATCTTGTAAATAAAAAAGAAGAATTTGTTCAAATTAGAGAGGCAAAACCAAGAACGCGTCCGATAAAGACAACGGGCTTTACTTTTCTTATGTATACGGGTTGCGGTAAAATGTACGTTACTGTAAATGAAGACGACAGAGGCGCATGCGAGGTGTTTACGCAGCTTGGAAAATCCGGCGGATGCGCTTCGTCGCAGGCAGAAGCTGTAGGCCGTTTAATCTCTTTGGCTTTGCGTTCAGGAATTAATCAAGATTTGATTATAACCCAGTTAAAAGGCATAAGATGTCCATCGCCTATTCTTGCCGAAGGAGGAGCAATTTTATCGTGCGCAGATGCTGTGGCCAAAGCTTTAGAAGCATACAACAGAGAAAAAATGTTGCCCGAACTTTTTGAGCAAAAACAGTCTTATGAGCGACAATATCCGGAAAAACAATATACTTCTAATCTCGATACTAATTTAGCAGGAACATGTCCGCAGTGTCCTGAGTGCGAGGAAATGCTGACTTTTGCAGAAGGTTGCGTTGTTTGCCGCGGCTGCGGTTATTCTAGGTGTTTTTAGTTTATTGATGATTTTATCTCAAAGGATTGAAAATAAATGATTAACGATGACGATTTTCAAACGAACTTGTTAAGACGTATAAATGATTTTCGTTCTATTTTAGAAACTTCAGAGGGCGATTGGACAGTTAAAGGTTTTATTGATATTGCTAAAATATATATACCATTTCTGTCAAGAGGGATATAGATATATGTTAGACTTTACGAGTATATTTCAAATATCAGAAGTAATCAAAGATGTTAAATCCATGGAGAAATCCGTTGCTATTTTAGGAGATAGTATTGAAACATTGAAATTATTTCCAAATAAAAGCATAGATTTAGTCTTTGCCGATCCACCGTACAATATTGGCAAAAATTTTGGTAATAACAAGGACAAATGGGATACAATAGATAGTTATATAAATTGGTGTAAAATATGGATAGACGAGTGTATGCGTGTTTTAAAGGATACGGGAACTATGTATTTTATGACTGCGACGCAATACATGTCGCTTGTTGATGTTTATGTATCACAAAAATACAATGTACTGGCTAGAATTATTTGGTCTTATGATAGTTCTGGCGTTCAATCTAAATATATATATGGCTCTTTGTATGAGCCTATTTTGATGTTGAACAAATATAGTAAGTCCTCATATACGTTTAATTATGAAGATATACTGGTGGAAGCGAAGACCGGAGCGCAAAGACAGCTTATAGATTATAGAAAAGATCCTCCGCAACCTTATAATACGCAAAAAGTTCCAGGAAATGTGTGGAACTTTAATAGGGTTAGATTTCGCATGGAAGAATATGAAAATCATCCAACACAAAAACCAGAAGCGTTATTAGAACGTATTATAAGGGCATCCAGCAACCCAGGCGATGTAGTCTTAGACCCATTTAGCGGTAGTTTCACAACGTCGGCAGTAGCGCTAAAATTGCAAAGACTATCAATAGGCATTGAATTGAATCCAGAATATTTTAAGTTGGGGCTTAGAAGAGTCGGTATTTGCGACGAATATCAGGGAGAGTTTTTGCATAAAATCAAAGAACGCAAGACAACAAGCCGTTCTAAGCAATCATCATACGACATGGGGTTATCGTTACATGAAAGACTTTATTAAAACCATATTAGAGAACCATTTTGGTGAGAAAGCGCAGGATATTTACAACAATAGTTATTTGATAAGATATCTTGATTCTAAGACGGGCGCAATATATGGCGATTCTAAAACTCGCAGGAGTTTAGCTAGCATTTATGCCATATACTCAATATTATCTTTTTATATCAAAGATTTTTATAATAATCCTAAGGCGTATAAGCAATTTGAAGGATATGACTACACAAGACTTTTTGTGTTTTGTCGCGGATTGTATGGTGGTGATAAATTGCAGAATCACGCATTAAACAATCGTGTAAATGGGGAGTTTGAAAATAAGTTCCACGCCATAGGCAAAAATTTAATCATTATTAATGATGGGAAATATGCGTTACATACAGATTTTCTATATGTAGGTGATGTTGATATATCAAAAAGCGTATTTGATATTATTGGCAAATATATTCGACTGTTACAACAAAAAGACAGTCAGCTAAGTTTTGATATTGAAGAATTGAGAAAATTAAGGAATGTGAAGCGCAAACAAGACAAAATACACGACATGTTGAACGAAAAATCAGAAGCTCGTGTTTTTGAGATTATTTCGTATGTTATATTGAAAACTTATTATAAGAATACGAAGGTTTATATAGGTTTTGATAGACATAATTTAGAAGAAAAATACCATCAACTTTTTAAAACTGGCAGAACAAATGCTAACGATGGCGGGATAGATTTTGTTATGAGACCTTTAGGCAGGTTTTTTCAAGTTACAGAAGTGAATGCCTATGATAAATATCTAATGGATATAGATAAAGTTTTGCATTTTCCCATAACTTTATCTATATCCATTAGATATTTATCATAGGCG
>JAIXNA010000100.1 GCA_020328135.1 Candidatus Endomicrobiellum dinenymphae | reverse complement strand
TTATTGAATCAAACCCAAATCTTTCTTTTTCAACGCAGTCCGAAATAGAACAGATAGACGAACGTCAAATTAACGCCAGACTTGAAAAAGAAAGATTTGGGTTTGATTCAATAAAAATAAGAACGCAGATTGAAGGAAAATATGCGCAAATCAAAGAAAAAAGTAACGATATAAAGAGCATTACCGAGGAAATAAATAAACATAAAAAGGAAGCGAGCGTCAAAAACGCAGACCTTGCGTCTTTTAACGAGAAATTATCTGTTTTTGAAACCAAACTTGCAGATTATACGGATGAAGAAAACAGTCTTTACGAAGAATTAAAAATTATTGAAAGCGATATATTTTCTATAAGGAAAGAAGAGGAGCTTATATCTCCTCTAATGATGGATGCAAGAAGTAATTGGGATAGAAAAGCTGCCGAAGCAGAAAACAAGCAAAAAGGGCAGCGATATCTTCTTGATAACATATCCAATATAAAACAGCAAATTCAATACGCGGAGAGCAAAATTTCCGAGAACAACGAAAAACTTTCAGAATTACTTACTTCGCAGGAGACGGAGACTGTAAAAATACAACAATTATATGAAGATCAGGCACAGAAAGAAGCGGCAATACAAGTTTSGTTGACGGATAAGCAGACGCTACAGGACGCATTAGATTCAAAAACTAACGAGTGGCATAGTTTGCGCGGTAAAGTTGACGAATTAAATAATGAAGTAAATTCTATGCAGGTTGATTTAAAGAACTTTGAATATCAGAAAAATGATTTGGAGAAAAGGCTTGCGGAAACTTATGGTAAAAATTATGAAGAAATCAAAAATGATTTTGATAGTACTGAAGTAAATAACGAAGAAATTACAAAGATAAAGAGAAAGATGGAATCTTTAGGCTCTGTTAATCTTGCTGCGCAAGAAGAATATGATGCGTTGGAGCAGAGGCGCAATTTTCTTTTAACACAGCAGCAGGATTTGTTAAGAGCCAAAGATGATTTGTACGAAGTTATAAAGAAAATAAATCAGTCCACTGTAGAAAATTTTAGAAAGACTTTTGGCGTTGTAAGGGAAAATTTTAAAGATCTTTATAGAAAACTTTTTGGCGGAGGAGACGCGGATTTGATGCTTACTGATGAAAACAATTTGCTTGAAAGCGGAATTGACATTTATGCTCAGCCTCCTGGAAAGAAATTGCAAAATATTTCGCTATGTTCTGGCGGAGAAAAAGCTTTAACGGCCGTTGCTTTATTGTTTGCATTTTTTATGGTTAAGCCGTCGCCATTTTGTATTTTGGACGAAGTTGATGCTTCGTTAGACGATGCAAACGTTGGCAGATATAACGCTATGGTTAAAGAATTTTCTACAAAAACGCAGTTCTTGGTTATAACACATAATAAACGGACAATGGAAATGGCTGACATTCTTTACGGCGTGACAATGGAAGAGCATGGCGTTTCAAAAATAATATCTGTCAAAATGAACAGGCAAAATGAAATTGCGCAAGCGTAGATATAGTCAAACAATCCTATAATGGTATATTCAGTATAGGTTAGTCGACTATAATTGTAGTTTTCACAGGAAAGTGTTAATGCCAAAAATAAGTCTTGTAAAATGTGATGATTATAATAAAGCAGAGAATGCCGTCAGGGATGCTGTTGAACTTTTGGGAGGCATGTCTGTTTTTGTAAAACCGGCGGAAAAAATTCTTATCAAACCAAATCTTTTGAGATCTGAAGATCCATCGAAAGCAGTAACTACACATCCTGAAATTGTAAGATCTGTTATAAAACTTGTAAAAGAGACTGGGGCGACTCCTGTTGTTGGAGACAGTCCTGGCGGCGCCATAAGAGATATAAAAAACTTATGGAAAATTACGCAGATGGAAAAAATTTGTAATGAAGAAAATGTTGAACTTGTAAATTTTGAGGCTGTGGGTTCAAAGGAATTTGATATTAATGATAAAAATATAAAAAAAGTTAATTTTTCAAACGCAGTTTTAAATTGCGCCGGAATAATTAATTTGCCTAAAATGAAAACTCACATGTTGATGAGTTTCTCTGCGGGCGTAAAAAATCTCTACGGATGCGTTCCGGGTCTTACGAAAGTTGAGTATCATAAATATGCGTCTAAAAATAAAGATTTCGCAGATTTGCTTACAAATATTTATTTATTTTTTAGAGATAAAATAAGATTTACTCTCGTGGATGCCGTTCTTTCCATGGAGGGCGACGGTCCAAGCGCAGGAACTGTTAGAAAAACAGATTTGATTGCAGCTTCAAGCGATGCGGCTATTCTTGATGCATATTTGTTGAATGAATTAAATTATGACGTACAAAATAGCGATTTGTTAAAAAATTTAAAAATAACAAGAGATATTTTTAGTAAAATTGAGGTTGTAGGCGAAGATCCTAAGAGCTTTAATTTAAAAAACTTTAAATTCCCAAATTTGAGGAAATTGGATTTGTTTCCAAAATKTGCAGCGCGTTTGCTTGGTAAACTTTTGTGGGTAAAGTCGAGTATAAATAAAAAAGCGTGCGTAAAATGTATGCTTTGCATAAGAGCGTGTCCTGTAGGAGCAATACAAGTTGGCAGAGGCGAATATCTCTATGCTGATACAGAAAAATGTATAAGTTGTTTTTGCTGTCACGAGATGTGTCCGCGTAAAGCGATTGGCTTTAAGAAAAGCATTCTTGCAAAAATTTTTATAAAGGAAAATTAGTAAAATGGTTGTTAAGAGAACAAACTTACAAAATTATGTGGAATATGTCGGTTTAAAAATATTGATGCGCATAGTGTATTTGTTGGGAAGGACGCTTGCCCATTTCGTTGGACGCATACTCGCGTTTGTGTTGTTCTATTTTGTGCCTGTTAGAAAAAAACAAGTGCTGCAAAATATCACTTTGTCTTTTCCTGAAAAATCCAGAAAAGAAGTTAGCGCAATGGCAAGAAGGACTTATAAAACTTTTACAAAGGTTTTTGTCGATATGTTTTTTATCTCAAAAATGCCTGATTCGGAAATAGAAAAAATGTTGATATATGATAAAGAAATAATAGATAAAGCTCTTGACAGAGGCAAAGGATTAGTTTTATTGTCAGCTCATTTTGGAAATTGGGAGTTATCCGCGCTTGCATTTGCAAAGAAATATACTGTTGCGCTTATTGTGGCCAAACAATCTAATGATTTTGTTGATATGATGATAAACAGTTTTAGAAATAAAAAGGGTTTTAATGTAATAGATTTTCAAAGGGATGATAAAATGTCGTTTAGACGTATTGTAAGAGCTTTAAGAAAAAATCAGGTGCTTGCCATTCTTGGAGATCAAGATGCAGGTCGCCAAGGCATTTTTCTGCCGTTTTTTGGAAGACTTGCCTCAACTCCGAAAGGCCCTGCGTTTTTTGCAATACGCGCTGGAAGTCCTATAATCACGGCTTTTGGCGTTCGTCAAAAGGACGGCAGTATGAAAATGAAAGTGGAAGAAATTCCTATGCCAAACACCGGTAACGAAGAGAAAGATATTGAAATAATCAATTCTACATACAACAATAGGCTTGAAAAAGTAATTCGTGAAAATCCGGATCAGTGGTTTTGGTTCCACCGTAGGTGGAACACCTTGTCAAATGAAAAATAATTAGACTAACAAAAGTCTCGTTGTTATTGCCGAAAAGTCGGAGATCAATTTTGCCTGACGATTGACTTGGATTTTTATTTTCATGGGAATGGCGCAGACAGAATCTAGATTTTTCACTTCGTTCATGATGACAAACGGTATGTTTTGGCATTTTTCGCAAGTTCTAAAATTGCCTAAAAATGTGAAGCGAATAAAGCTCAGCGGCAAGAATTTTTGGTACTTTTGTTTTGTCTGACAAAAATCTGATGTGTTGTAAAAAATTGGACAAAAAACAAAATATTTGATACAATCCACAGAGTCGTGGCGCTATTAGGACATTAAAAAAGCAAGGAGCAATAAGGAGCAATAAAGATGGCATTTGTAAAAAAGGAAATAGTTGAACAGTATAAAACGCATGCAACTGACACAGGTTCTCCTGAGGTGCAGGTTGCTCTTCTTACGACGAGGATTAAATATCTCTCGAACCATTTTAAGAAGTTTCCTAAAGATTTTGCCTCAAGAGTTGGTTTTCTTAAAATGGTTCGAGAGATATTTAATCCTCGTCGTAAGAAGAGTGACGGCTTAGGGGATGTCCGGATAAGCGTCCAGGATTTTGTGCGGAACAACCCCGCCATGGGGAGGGTCCAAAAATAACAACCTGGGCGTTCGCGCCCGAAACACGTTCCGGCGCGGCGTTCCCGGTATCCGCCGGCGGCAGTATCCCGGTGTCCGCATCATTG
>JAIXNA010000099.1 GCA_020328135.1 Candidatus Endomicrobiellum dinenymphae | reverse complement strand
TGAAGTTCCCGCTGTCCTGCCTGATAATAATACGGCTATGTGTTTTTTCATATTCATTTCAAATAGATATACTGCATTAACTACATCAACACAATAGAACAACAACTTTAACTTGCTGTTTACTTGGCTTGTATTAGTTGTTGTTCTATTGTGTTGATGTAGTTAATGCAGTATATCTATTTGAAATGAATATGAAAAAACACATAGCCGTATTATTATCAGGCAGGACAGCGGGAACTTCAGACAGCGAACGGTCAGTCGCTTCGGGTTCAGGCTCTTTCTCTACAGATTCAATATCCGATAGGGGGGGGGTACGCGTAACATCATTACCCTTATCGCTCTTACCGCATGAAGATAATATAATTGACAACAATAATAATACGGCTATGTGTTTATTCATATTCATTTCAAATAGATATACTGCATTAACTACATCAACATGATAGAACAATAACTAATACAAGTCAACTTAGGTTTCTTTCAATCCGTCTCTCTAGTCCCATAATAACTATCTGTTTAGGATAGTTTTCGTATTCAGACGATATGGTTGGCGCGATAGGAAGGCGCTTAAAGGCAACTGGTATAGGACTGGATCATTATGTTTCCTGTGTAAGAAGACTATTCTTCAATACGGCATCATCAAAAAATGTAGCGATGGCGGAGGTGAATGTGAATATAGATGTTGATTCGCAGCAGGGTGATTTTTCTTCTGGCTCTTGGGACGAAAAAACCAACCGGCTCGAATACTTTATACATTTATGACATTCAATTCCCGCCGCCACTGTTCAAAAAAACCTTAATACAAAATTTGCCAAAAAATTAACTTTTTTGTACAATTCGCCATAGGTTAGAAGATGAATTGCCCGATGGTGTAATTGGTAACACGTCTGCCTCTGGAGCAGGAGTCTCCTGGTTCGAGTCCAGGTCGGGCAGTTTTTCATCCACAAGATACACAAGATAAAGCTAATCCGCCTTTGAAGTGTTGAAGTTGCCGTTAGAACATTCAGACTGCGATCTTAAGCGCTCTAAGTGTCTAGAGCGACAGTCCCTGCTAACAAAAAAAACACAACAACAAGCTATAACGCAGACGCGTAATGTAGCGCCAAATCCTTTTAACAATTACTTTCATTTAATTCTCCCCAACGAAACTTTAACACATTTTTGATAATCTGATAATGATCATCGAAAAATTTATCTTGCAACCCGTCTAAATTTTTGAGAGGCATCCATCTAACATCGTAAGCATCAGAAGGCTTAACGTTTGGGAACTTGCTTAATTCTAGATTAAACAAATGAACATGCGCAATACTTCTTCCCATTTGATCTCTAAACGGATCATCAAATACTTTTACAAAAGACAGACTCTTTCTAAGAACGTTAATATCAACGTCAATTCCAGTTTTTTCTTTCAATTCTCTTACAGCGCAATCCGTTATAAACTCTGTTCGCTCTAAAAAACCGCCGGGCATTGCATAAAGATTTTTTCCGGGATTATTGCCCCTCTGTATTAAAAGAATATTTTCTTTACAGGTTACAATTGCGTTCGTAGTCACAAAGACAGGCGCAAAAGGCGCGGACTTCCACATATCTTTATATTTTTTGATACAATGGTACTCCTCTTTTAAAGCGGAATAAATAACGTCATTATTTACAACCCAATTATTTAGCCATTTAACAATTTCATAGGTCGCATGCGAGACATAATTGTTTTCAAACAATCTTTCTCTTACTTGCGCTGCAGATAAACCGTTGTACAATTTAGGCATTTCAACAAATTTCCATTTTGGAAAATAATCCAGATAGTAACTTGTATCATCTTTTTTGTATCCTATCACACCGATACTATCGTTTAAATTTGTATTTTGTTTTACTATTTTTTCAACTTCAGCCAACCACCATGAGAAGTCGTAGTTACTATTTGGCATCGGCGCAATAATCAGTCTTTTATGGTCAATTTCTTCAGCAGAACGCAACATTTCAATTCTTTCCCGAGACGTCCAAGGATTGCAAACGCTTCTTGCTTTTTTGGCGGAGCCTACTATTACTATGACTTTTTTAGCTAAGCTTTGCGCTTTTTTTATTATTTCCAAATGGGCAAACGTAGGCGGTTGAAACCTTCCTATGTAAACTATAACATCTGTCATTTTTATACCTCTAAACAATTACCCTTCTTAAGATATTTTAAATAACCTAAACCCTCTCGTATCAATCGCTTTGCAATATCTCCATTTTTAACTTTTGATAATTGTCGCTAAACTCATACTTATACTGCGATTCTCTATAGTCTCCCCCAAACGCAGATTTCGACAATACCAGCACAGGAGGGGCTTGAATACGTTTGAACACATTGGCATATAATTTATTAAAAAACCACTCGATATGCTCAATAAACTTAGCGGCATCTCCCATACCGTATTTATCAAACACATCATTTTCTTTAACATAACTATTTTTTCTATCAAGATATGTTTTAAGTATTTTTTCCGGCATCTGTTTTTTATATTCCATGAATTGTTCCAAGAGCCAATCGTCAAAACCCCATATCATAGGGTCAAATTGACTTTCTTTTAATTCCGCAGAAGGCAGTATCTGGCTAGAATTAAACTTATAGTTATCGTCAGGTATTAGCTCTTGAGGTATTATTTGTCCGTAAGAAGAATTTATATAACGCGACATTTCCCATATTTCTACTTTCGTTAAGTCCCCTAGAGGACACCATGCACCCGCTAAATCACCATAAAGGGTTCCGTACCCTAAGGCAAGTTCCACTTTATTTGTATTATTAATCAATACGGCATTATTTTCTGAGGCCTGCGCCATTAAAATTACAGTCCTAATTCTTGCTTGAAGATTTTCTTCCGTTATAGATTTGGGGTTTGAATCTTGAGTTAAAGTTTTATTAAACTCCTTTAAAATATTGTTGATTGTAATAAGTTTTAATCGGATGCCAATCTTATCGCACAGTTCTAAAGCCGCCTGTTTTGTTTTGTCTGAATTATACAATGTTGGAAGATTATAAGCTAAAATTCTATCTTTTCCTATCGCCAAAGAACATAGAACTATATTCAATGCCGAGTCTATACCGCCGGATAATCCAAATACATGTTTGGGGCTGCCCAGCATTTCATCCATAGATTTATAGGCTTCTTGTACTGCTAAAAACTTCTGCTCTATCCGAGAAAGATTTTTACTAGTATTACTTCGAAACGAAAAATCTTCGGCAATACATGTATGGCAAGAGTCGTCATTTATTACAATCAATCCTTCCTGATAAGGAGCTATTTCAAAAGATTCAGAATTCTCAAATTGTATTCCTCTGTCAAACGATCCTTGGTTGGAATTACAAATGAAAGATGCCCATTGTCGTTTTGCCGAATTGGAATAAACTCTGCTATCGCCATCAAATGCAACTATGGATTTGCCATTATTTTGCGTGCCTACACAGTTTACGTAATAGAACGGCACAAATTTGTCGCCTGCTAAATTTTTCAATTCTTTTATTCTATTGTCTCTTGCTATTGATTTTCCTACAGAAAACGGAGATGCTGAGACGTTTATAATAAACTCTGCCCCCTGCTTAATCAGCTCTTGCGTAGGATTATTTTTATAATCATCACACCACAAATCTTCGCAAATTTCCAAACCCATTTTCGTTCCGTCGGAAAGCGTTACTACCTCGCAAGTACTTAACGATTTGGATTCTTGAATTCCCGAAGAAAAATATCTTTTATCGTCAAACATCCTATAATTAGGAAGCAAACTTTTTCTTCTTGCAATAAGATTTCCGGACTGCGCTGCATAAACAGCGTTATATTTTCTTGTTCTACCGTCTTCGTTTTTTCCGTATCCAATATTAATATTGCCATAAACAATAATGATACCGGTTTTTTTTGCCAAATAGTTTATTTTATCGTWSWACGATAAAAGCTCGTTTACAAATTCATCTTCAGTCCATCTATCGCCCATTAAATAACCTGATATGCACATTTCAGGAAAAGCTATCAAATCCGCGYCTAAGTTCTTAGCCTTCTTCGTAAACAACGCTAAATTTTGATAATTAACATGGAGTTTTACTTGTTTAACACGCATTTGCGCTAGCGCTATTTTCATATACATGCTGTCCCATTTTTACTGACATTATTATTATGACATCAGTTTAACAATTTAATTCTATTTTGTCATTTCTTTTTCGATAACATTTTATATGATACGTCGCGCGCTGAAAATAATAAAACATTTACTCGAGTTTGAATCTTAGTTTGTAGTTGTTGGCCGCATTAGAGAGCGAGATTATATTATGAGCGGAATATTTTTTAGGATTCATAGTCGCTTAGATCCATAGAG
>JAIXNA010000019.1 GCA_020328135.1 Candidatus Endomicrobiellum dinenymphae | reverse complement strand
ACATAGGGCTTGATGTTTTTAATATGGGACAGGAAGCAAAAATTTTGCTGAGCATCTTTAAACTGATAATCTTCTTTATTAAAAATGCTCAGCAAAATTTTTGCTTCCTGTCCCATATTAAAAACATCAAGCCCTATGTCGTCATAAATCTGCACATACTTGCGATCTATTCCTACAAAAGCGGGTTTTAAGGATTTGCTATCTGTGATTTCTTTACATTTCCACAAAAGTTCATTTTTATGAGAATACCTGCCTACAGGATCTCCCAAAACAATCCAACTGTTTCTAACTTTTGCGTACATAATAAATGCGTCTTTCTCATCACTTACAATATAACTTTTATCAGACGCAAAAGCGTTCAAAGAATACACATAATCCGAGGAATAAACTATATTCTTTATATCATCTTTTGTAAATGAGGCAGGTTTTTTAAAGAAATTTCTTGATATTTGTTCCAATATCACTATAAAAATTATAATTAACATGCCTAAACTTGCTCTTAAAAACCTTGCGGTATCATTAGCGCTTAAAAGATTTTTAAAAAATATGTCTAAATGAATCCAAGAAAAAATATCTTGCCTGTTTACAAAAAAACCAATCCACACCGAAATAACAAAAACACCGCCAACTGCGCTAAACCACCATGTACTGAAAGCTGTATTTAATATTGATATATCTCTATAAAAATATTTTTTTGAGCGCAAAAGGGCAATGAGTAAAACTATAAAGCACAAAAGCAACAAAGAAGGATCGCCAACAGTAAGTATAAGAGCAATATCCAAACTTACTAGAACGCAAGCTATAATCCATGCATTCTTAATTCTAAGTTGTAACGCTCTTGAGATAAAAAGCAATGCTATCGAAATTATGCTTAACAAAAAATGCGATAAATCGGCAAACCAAGCAGGAAGCAGATTTATAACAAACTTTAATTGCGCAACGTCAAACGGAGTGACAACCGAAAACATTGCAACCATGCCTGCGAAAAATGACGACAATGCAATAACTTGAATTATAGCGGAAGAAACTGACTTGCCAAAAATTCTTGCTCTTTCGTTAAATTTCTTTGTAAACATCATAATCTCAAAAGAACCAAGCATCGCAAGAGCAATTAAAAGCGGAAAAAAATAGAATATCGCTCTATATGCAAGAAGCGCTCCTATAACGCCAGGGTTCTTTGCCGAATGAGGAAGCAACAGAGTAATTGAACCCTCAAAAACCCCCATTCCACCGGGAAACTGACTAATAATTACAGCAAATTGCGCCACAAGAAAAACTCTAAGAAGAGCAAAATAAGAAATATATCCTTCCGGCATAAGAGCATAAAGTGTAAGCGACGCAACAATCCAATCTGCTGTAGCTAGCAAAACCTGCGCAACAACAATTTTTATATTGGGGAAAGTTATAATCCACTTAAACAATTTTACTGATCTCGAATGCAATGTACTCAAAAGAACGTATAGCAGTAAAATAACAAGAGACGCTATCCCTATTATTTGGGTGGAAAACTTTAAATTGAATCCTTCGAGGGATACAGGCGCAAACGTAAAAATAAACCCGCCGATCGCTAAAAGACCAAGCCAAATTGTAGCTGAAGAGAAAAAAAGAACTTTTGTAACATCAACCATCGACACATTATACGTCGAATAAAGCCTATATCTTATTGATCCGCCAAAAAGCATTGAATAGCCTGTATTGTTGGCTAAGACATTACTTATAAAACACGTAAACAAAATATCTTTCGGTTTTAATGAAACATTTGAACGTATGTATTTAAATGCAACAATGTCATATCCGCCTAAAACTACATAATACGACAAAGCCAAAACAAGCGCCATCATAATTCTAAATGCAGGTATGGCTTTCAACGCATTGACAATATCAACATAACTTAAATTTTTTAACTGATCGTGAAGAAAAATTAAAGCGCCGATAAAAATCAAAAAACCTACAGGCGCCAGAATAAACTTTACCCATTTTTTCATTATATATTAACCCTTTATTTCACTTTAAATAATATCAATACTACACAAACCATTATTTTCGGTAAGCCTCAATTTCATGCCAAAAAGAGAGGAAAACGTATTGCTATTAAAAATTTCACTACGTTTGCCGTCGTCAAAAATCTCGCCGTTTTTAAAAAATATAAATCTGTTAATTTCAGGGATAATATCCGAAGCTAAATGCGTTACAAGCGCTATTTTTGTGCCTGCCGACGCAATTTTTCTCATTGTGTTGTGAAGCTTTATCGAAGATGCAATATCTAAACTGTTTGAAGGCTCGTCTAAAACTAAGACTTTAGGATTATTTACAAGCGCTCTTGCAATCAAAAATCGTCTTGCTTCTCCTGAAGACATCGTTTCAAGTTTTTTATCTTTCAAAAACGACACATCCATGAAATCAATCATTTCGTCAGCCTTTTTAATCATATCTTTTGTAACCACATGATTATTCCATATTCCTATGCTTGCAAAAAATCCTGACAAAACTGCTTCAAAACCTGTTATCGCATTATGAAACTCATATTCCAATTCATTTGTTACTATTCCAAGCATACTTCGCAAATCGTGTATATTCCACTGCACGCGCCCAAATAACCTACAAACAGTATTATCCCCTGTATAAGATGGATAAATCTTGCCTGTTATAAGTTTTATAAACGAAGACTTCCCTGAACCATTTGGACCTATTATCGCAACATTTTCATCTGAACTTACGCTAAGATTAACATTATTTAAAATTTTTCTATCGCCGCGCAAAACTGAAACGCTTCTGAACTCAATAAAATTGTCCACAATACATTCCCCTCGTAAACGAATGCGTAGATTTTATAATATATGATAGGAAAAAGAAAGAGTTTATCCTGTACTTTTGTCAGACAAAGCAAAAGTATCAAAAATTCTTGCCGCTGCGTTTCATTCGCTTCACATTTTTTAGGCAATTTTAGGACTTGCGAAAAATCTCAAAAACAGAATATTCTCATCAATAGATCTCTTTCCAGGCTATTTATAGCCAACTAACTTTATATGAGGATATTTTATAGAAATTCTAGATTGCTTCGACTGTTTCATCGTCTCGCAATTGTATCTTGCAGCATCTGTATTTAAAATGGGTTTATATTCGCGCTGGAGTATTTTAATCGTTTATGGTATCATGCTCATGATTTCTTGTTACTTATTATTTGAGCCATAAAACGAATAGATGAAAATACGTGAGCGTAGCTAAAATGAAAATTATAAACAGATAATGTAAAATTGTTTTGACTGTGGCAGCGCTGAGGTGGTGGAACGGCAGACACGCAGGTCTCAGAAGCCTGTCCCCGAAAGGGCGGTAGGGGTTCAAATCCCCTCCTCAGCAAAACGTCATTGCAAATTTGTAAAACTGTAAATACTTTAAAAACTCAAACAATGGATTAAAGTAAAGATTTAACAAGAAATAGAAGCTTTGAAAATTTCACAAATTTTTCGCAAGTATTGTTTTGCGTGTCTGTTTTTGTTAGAATCAACCGCCATGAGTGAGTCTGATCGAAAATATTTTTGTTTATCTTTGCTAAAAGCGAAAGCGCCGCGCTGTAGCGTATCTCAAATAAAGGGGGATTACAATGGAGTATTTTTCTAACGTAAAAAAAGTAGGTTTTGAAGAAGCAACCAGTAGGAATCCATTTTCTTTTAAGTATTACAACCCGCAAGAAATAGTTCTGGGGAAACCAATGAAGGAACATTTACCTTTTGCTGTAGCGTATTGGCATACAATGACGCAAACGGGAAGCGATCAATTCGGCTCTGATGTCAATATTAGAAATTGGTTTGGCAAATCTCCTATGGATACGGCAAAAAACAGAGTTGAAGCAATTTTTGAATTTTTATCAAAACTTGGCGTTGAATATTTTTGTTTTCACGATGCCGACATTGCCCCGGAAGGAAATAATTTAAGAGAAAGTAATAAAAATATCGATGAAATTGCCGCTCTTATCAAAGTGAAAATAAAAGAAACGGGAATTAAGCTTTTGTGGAATACGGCAAATATGTTTTCCCATCCGCGTTATGTTCACGGAGCAGCTTCAAGTTGTAACGCCGATGTTTTCGCTTATGCGGCAGCGCAAGTTAAAAAGGGTCTTGAAATTGGCAAAGAACTCGGCGCAAAAAATTATGTTTTTTGGGGAGGCAGAGAAGGATACGAATCTTTGCTCAACACTGATTTAAAACTTGAACAAGACAATATAGCCCGTTTGTTTCGCATGGCTGTCGATTATGCAAAAGAAATAGGCTTTACAGGACAATTTTTAATAGAGCCAAAACCGAAAGAACCAACTACGCATCAATATGATTTTGACGCGGCATCGTCGATAGCATTCCTAATGAATTATGAATTAAAAGAACATTTTAAGTTAAATTTAGAAGCAAATCATGCAACGCTTGCAGGCCACACTTTTGATCACGAGTTAAATGTTGCTCGTTGCTATGACATGCTCGGTTCAATAGACGCAAATCAAGGAAATTGGATTTTAGGTTGGGATACCGATGAATTCCCGACTGATTTGTACGCTGTTACATTGGCCGTTTATCAGATTATAGAAAATGGCGGATTAGGCAAAGGCGGCATAAATTTCGATGCAAAAGTTCGTAGAGGTTCTTTTGAACAAAATGATTTATTTCTTGCTCATATAGCCGGCATGGATACTTTTGCAAGAGGATTAAAAGCGGTAGAAAAACTTAAAAAAGATAGATTCTTTGAGACTATTTTGGAAAAACGGTATGCGTCTTATAAAACTGGAATGGGCGCGGATATTACAAGCGGAAAAGCAAATCTCAAAACTTTAGAAACGCATGCCCTTAACAACACCATAAAAAATGAATCCAGTCATTTAGAAGAAATTAAAGCTAGATTGAACGATTATATTTTTTAATTGAAAATTTTATTTTATTGATAACATGCAACGAATGAAAGGGGCGCTATGAATAATTATGTTTTAGGCATTGATTTGGGAACGAGTTCGTTGAAAGGGTTGCTTATTTCAAAAGATGGCAAAGTGGTCGCAACTTCGTCAAGCGATTATTGCGTAATTCATCCAAAAGCAGGGTTTAGCGAACAAGATCCACAAGAGTGGATAAATGCGGCAAAAAACGTAATTAAACAAATTTTAACAAAAGTTCCTTCCGCTAAAACTAACATTGAAGCTATCAGTTTTTCAGGGCAAATGCATAGTCTTGTGCTTCTTGACAAAAATGATAAACCTGTTAGAAATGCAATTTTATGGAACGATGTTCGCACTACTAAAGAGTGCTTGTATATAACCGAAAAATTAGGGAAAGATTTAATTAAAATCACAAAGAATCGCGCTTTGGAAGGTTTTACTTTGCCTAAAATTTTATGGGTTATGCTAAATGAGCCCAACGTTTGGAAAAAAGTTTGCTGTTTTTTGTTGCCAAAAGATTATTTAGGATTTTGGTTTACGGGAAACAAGCAAATGGAATTTTCTGACGCGGCAGGTACGCTTCTTTTGGATATTGAAAAAAAAATCTGGAGTTCTCGTATTGCTAAAACTTTTGACATCTCCAAAAATCTTTATCCAAAACTTGTAAATTCTACCGATAAAATAGGCATTATCAAAAAAGAAATAGCAAAAGAACTCGGAATTGAAAATGAAATCCCGTTATACGCGGGAGGCGCAGACAACGCTTGCGCCGCAGTAGGTTCGGGCATAACTTTGGAGAACGTCGGATTGTGCAGCATAGGAACGTCCGGCGTTTTTTTATCTTACGAAAGCAGTACTATCAAAGATTACGGCGGACGATTACACTTTTTTAATCACGTTGTAAAAGATTGTTATTATTCTATGGGCGTTACGCTGTCAGCGGGAAACAGTTTAAACTGGTTTAAAAAAACTTTTGCCGACAATTTAAGTTTTGAAGAATTGCTTAAAGGTATTGACGATATAGCTATAGGTTCTGACAATTTATTGTTTACCCCATATCTTGTCGGCGAGCGTACGCCATATGCAGATAGTCAAATTCGAGGCAGTTTTATAGGCATGGATGTAAATCATACAATATCGCATTTCACAAGAGCTGTTGTTGAAGGGATTACTTTTTCTCTTAAAGATTCAATGGAAATCATGCAAAAAGATGCCGGTAAAAAATTTGAGCGTATCGTATCTGTGGGCGGCGGAGCGCAAAATAAAAATTGGTTACAAATACAAGCGGATATTTTTAATTCCACTATTACGACGCTTACGATAGAACAAGGTCCGTCGCTTGGCGCTGCGATGATTGCCGCGGTTGGAGTCGGTTGGTATAAAGATTTCAAGTCCTGCGCTGATAAATTCGTTTCTTTTGGCGATGTTTTTCAACCTAATCAAAAACGAGCGGAAAAATACAAGGATGTTTACGAGTTGTACAAGCAAGTATATCCATCAACAAGAGGTATCTGCAAAAATAAAATAGGTTAAGAAGCCTATGTGTAGTAAAAATAATATAAAAATAGGATGGGCAAATGAAAAACATTGGAAAAAATTTTGTATTTTTTTTCGGAGCTCTCGGAGGACTTTTGTTCGGTTACGATACCGGCGTTATCTCAGGCGCTATTATACACATCAAAGAGGATATGGTATTAACTTCTTTTGAACAAGGCGTTGTTGTAAGCGCTATATTGCTTGGCGCTATAATTGGCGCGGCTACCATAGGTCCTTTATCTGATAAGTTTGGTAGACGAAAATTGGTTTTGACGGCGGCAATTATATTTTGTCTCTGTTCTTTGTTGTCGGCTTTTGCAACAGGGGCTGTTTTTCTAATAATTTCAAGAATAGTTTTGGGTACGGCGGTTGGCGGCGCATCGGCGCTTGTTCCGGTTTATTTAGCAGAGATGGCGCCCGCGCAAAGTCGAGGAAGACTGTCAAGTTTAAATCAACTAATGGTTATGAGCGGGATTTTGTTAGCCTACATAGTTGATTACGCCTTCGACAAGACGCCAGGCGGTTGGAGAATAATGCTAGGTTTTGCCACTTTACCGTCAGTTTTATTATTTGTAGGAACCCTATTCTTACCGGAAAGTCCAAGGTGGTTGATAAGCAACGGAAAAGAGACAATTGCTCGTCATATTTTAAACAGTTTAAGAGCTGGCGACAACGAAGTTGAGAATGAAATAAAAGATATAAAAGAGACTACTGCTGAGCTCGGCGGTTTTAAAGAATTGCGACAAAAATGGGTTAGACCGGCTCTTGTGACCGGCATAGGACTTGCCATATTTCAACAAATAATAGGTTGCAATACTGTTCTTTACTATGCGCCGACAATATTTACAAACATCGGACTGGGTTCTTCAGCGGCAATTTTGGGTACGGTTGGAATCGGTATTTTAAATGTGATTGTAACTTTCATAGCCTTGCTTGTTATGGATAAATTTGATCGTAAAAAAATGCTTATCGCAGGAAGTATTGGCATGGCGTTATCATTGTTCGCGTTAGGCATTTTGCCAAAATTTGCTGCTATAAATTCTTCCGCTATAGCTTATATTACAATGATATCTTCTGCCATTTATATCATGTTTTTCTGCGCTACATGGGGACCAATCATGTGGATTATGATAGGCGAAATATTTCCGTTAAAAATCAGAGGATTGGGCGTTGGAATAAGCAGCGTTTCAAACTGGACTGCCAATTTGATTGTAGCGCTAACATTCCCGCTGCTTTTGGAAAAATTTGGCACAAAACTTTTTATGCTTTTCGGTTTTATGGCGGTTCTTTCCATACTCTTTGTAAAATACAAAGTTTTTGAAACACGCGGACGTAGTTTGGAGGAAATTGAAATAACTTTGAAAAAGAGTGGAGCGTAGGCATGGATTGTAAGAAAAAACTTTTTGGCGTTTATAAAAATCAGAGTGTGTATTCTTTTGTTTTTAGTAATGACAACGGATTTAGCGTTGAGTGCATATCTTACGGAGCGACATTAAAAGCTCTTTATTTTCCGCGAAGACAATCTGACTCTGAAAACAAAAGCGTTGTTTTGGGTTATGATAATTTAGACGATTATTTGAAAGATGTTTATTTTTTAGGGTCTTGTATCGGTAGGACGGCCGGCAGGTTAGGAAAAGCGAGCTTTGAGTTAGACGGTAAAATATACAATATTGACAAAAATGATGGAGATAATAATCTGCACGGCGGTAAAAATGGATTTCATTCTTTGATATGGGATGGACAGACAATAAATGGTGAAAAGACAGGAGTAAAATTTTTCAAAACTATTAAGTCCGACTACGATGCGTTTCCGGGAAATATGAATTTAGAAATAACCTACTTGTTAAATAATGATAATGAACTGGAAATAGTTTTTAAAGGAACTTCAGATAAAGCTACTTTGTTTAACCCAACAAATCATGCCTATTTTAACCTTAACTCCAATCAAGACGACGGTATTTTAAATCATTATCTTATGCTTAACGCCGATAAATATTTAAAAACGGATGAAACCCTTATCCCAACAGGCGACAAAATCGACGTAAAAATGAGCGCGTACGATTTTACAAAAGAACGTTTAATTGACGACAGTCTGAAAATTTTAACAAAAAACTATTCCAACAAAGGAGCAGGACTTGATACTCCATTTTGCTTAAACAGTTCCATTGCCGCTGTATTAAAAAATGCAGATAAAAGTCGCTGCATAACAATTATTACGGATAGAAACGCCATAGTTGTATATACGTCGAATTATTTTGACAGTAAACAGACGATAAACGGCATATATTCTAAACCTTACATGGCAATAGCGCTTGAAGCGCAGGTTTTGCCTGATGCGATTCATCATAAAAATTTTGGCAATACAGTAGTTATGAAATCAGAAACAAAAGAATATAAAACGATTATACAAATGCGGCAATATTAGACTTCCGGCATAAATCATTAACACGCTGAAGAACCCACTGAAAAAAGTGATGCAAGAAGTCCTTGAAAAAAGGCGCAACACACGTCGTCAGACTGCCGCCTGCCGCCACTTTCAGAGAAAGGGGGTGGCAATGCCTTTGGTGTTGACAGGGCGCGAGAATGGAGGGAGGGAGAGTTTAAATATTTTATGTAGAAAGTCTATTGACTCTCACTATAAGCTGCATCGCTAGCAAAAATAGTTGAATAGTTGTTTAAAGTCTAAATTATTTTTTTTGATTTTTGTGTATTTGTCGTAAAGCTTTTGTTTTGATTTAATCAGAGTTGAGGATTTAATGCCATATTCCAATGCCATTGAGGCTTCAATGTATGCGCATAATTTGTCGCACATTTCAATCAAGCTTCCATCAACAGCGTTATATTTATTATCGGCAAAGTTTGCCGCATTATCAACTTTCTTTACACTATTGTTTTCAATAATTTTATCTGAAAATTCATCTTCTATAAAATATTTCATTTCCGCATGCCAGCTTGGAGATATTAATGGCAATATTTTTTCGTCAACCTGTTTCTTTTCGTATTGTTTTATTATATCTTCGAGACCGGATATTGAAGATTTTACAGGCGACACTATATCTTTTGTAAGAATTTCAGGAAGATCATGAAACAAAGCAGAATAAAAATTATTATATCTTCTTTTCTCTAAAGCATTCATTTCCGTCGATAACAGATATGAAAAAATTGCTACCGTAAGCATGTGTCCTAGCACAGATGTTTTTGGTATCCTAAAAGCCTGCGCCCATCTTTGTTGAAATCTAAGCTGTCCGCACAAGTCTAAAAAACCATAATATTTTCTATTAAACACCAATTCTCTTATACCCGATAAATCGTCAAAATTAGCAAGACCGTCGTCCACTTTTTGCTTTGTTTTCTCTATGTCGTAAATCATTGAATTCCATGGATATATTATACCAAACTCCCATTTTGTCGAAAGACAATGAGCCGCGCTTAAAATTCTTCTTTCTTGTTCAGCATAACTATAATCCAAAAGATATTTTGAACATCTTTCTCCAAAACCGTCGTTTAAAGCGAATAAGTCGTCATTTAAATTTTCTATTACCCATCTGTTTAATTCTTTTTCTTTTTTTGACATTATCTCGTGAAAAACTTCAGGCTTTAGGTCCGTAAGCATTATTCTCTGAAAAAACTCAAAAATACCGCCTTCAATAAGTTTTATCCAATCAACAGATTTGCCATCTTCTTCTTCAAACTTCGCAACGATATAAGCAATTATCATTTTATGCGCTTGTTTATCGAGTTCAAAAAAATCAAAAGGACGGATATGGTCGTTCCATCTTAGAATATTTGCAGCTGAGAAAATTCTTAAAATCAAATCTTTTGTTATCACAATACGAAGCTCCTTATTTACTTGTTGTCATGTAATGCTCCTTCTGTTCGAAGGATAATCTTTCGATTGAATATCTCAGCATTGTTCTTGGCATACTTCGATAATATTCATCTAAAAATTCCACAAGATATTTAAGATTTCTTTTACCAACTTCTCTAAGCATCCAGCCGGAAGCTTTATGTATTAAATCATATTTGTTGGTTAAAAACATTTTTGGAAGTATGCTAGATCCGGGAATATTTGGAAAGAAAGAATTGCCATGGTTTCGACTTTTTATTTTATCCAATCAACAGATTTGCCATCTTCTTCTTCAAACTTCGCAACGATATAAGCAATTATCATTTTATGCGCTTGTTTATCGAGTTCAAAAAAATCAAAAGGACGGATATGGTCGTTCCATCTTAGAATCAAACTTCGCAACGATATAAGCAATTATCATTTTATGCGCTTGTTTATCGAGTTCAAAAAAATCAAAAGGACGGATATGGTCGTTCCATCTTAGAATAT
>JAIXNA010000098.1 GCA_020328135.1 Candidatus Endomicrobiellum dinenymphae | reverse complement strand
TATAATTTGCAATGTTTAAACGACCCAGCAAAAGAAGGATGCCATACGCCCCAATGCGCACCAAACGGGGATGGGGGATGTACGTTTGACGTAGAGTTGACTACAAAAGATAAAGAGGATGATGAAGAAGATGGATAGCTGGTCGCGGCGGCGCCACAGTAGTACGTGGTGGCGATAATCCAGAACCAGGGTCGGCCGAATGCTGGCGCATCGCCGCCGGACAATGTTAACATGCGCCCGGAGCCGCAGGAGCGCCATTTAGTAAACGCAGCAATACGCGCCGTAGTAGGCGCGAGAAGGTGAAAACCAAGGCGGCAGAGGCGCGCCCCCGCCGCTAACAAATGAGGATGACTTTGTATCAGAATTGTTTCACAAACAATCTCTTTTTTCTTTGATTTTAGAATTGGCTCGATTAAGACTTGTCATTAATTACAAAATAAGCATCGAGTCGCCGTACGAAAAGAACCTGTATTTTTTTTGTATAGCTTCGTTATATGCTCTAAGTATAAGCTTCCTTGAAGAAAACGCGCTTGCCATTATAAGAGGCGTTGATTTTGGCAAGTGTAAATTTGTGATAAGCGTATTTATTACTTTAAATTTATATCCAGGATATATAAAAATTGATGTCTCGCCCGAGCGCTTTTGTACATATATTCTATCGTTTTCTAAAAATCCAACTTTCTCTGCAATGGTTTCAATTGCTCTTACGGAAGTAGTGCCAACAGCGGCAATTTTTTTATTGTTTTTTATGGCAAAGTTTATAATTTCGGCATTTGTTTTATTTAAGATAAATTTTTCAGGAAGCATATTGTGATTATTTAATTCCATTGCAGTTATAGGTTTAAAAGTTCCCCATCCTACGTGTAATGTTAAAGTTGCAATATTTATGCCTTTTTCTTTTAGAGATGTTAAAATGTTGTCAGTGAAATGAAGTCCAGCTGTAGGGGCTGCTATAGCGCCCAAATTTTTGGCATAGATTGTTTGATATCTTTGTTTGTCGAAGTCTGATAATTCTTGAGCAAGACCGCCCTTTCTGTTAATGTAATGCGGAAGCGGCATGATGCCGTGGTCTTGCAAAAATTCCAAAACTCCCGGTTTGTTAAATTTAACTAAAGTTTCACCAAGTTCTGTTTTTGACGATACTTCGCATTCGTATCCGTCATCAAAATATACTTTTTTGCCTAACGCGATGAACGGTTTTAATAAAACTTTATATTCTTCGCTTTGCTGACAAGGTTCAAGAAACAACAATTCTACTTTCCCTCCACTGCTTTTTTTGCCAAAAAGTCTTGACGGTATTACTTTTGTGGTATTAATTATAAGACAGTCGCCAAAATTAAAATATTCAATAATATCGGAAAATCTTCTATGATAAAATTTTTCAGATGCTCTGTCGATAACGAAAAGTTTTGAATCTTGCCTATTTTCAACCGGCTTTTGAGCAATAAGAACTTCCGGGATTTCATAATTATAGTTTAATAAAATATTGTCATGATTTGTCATTTATTTATAAATTACCGTTTCCATTTTTGTTCCGGGATAGAAATACTCTAAAATTTTTTTATATGTTTTGCCTTTTTCAGCCATACCTTTAGCGCCCCATTGGCATAAACCCACTTTATGTCCCCAGCCTTTGCCTTTAAAATAAATTTTATCGCCATTTGTTTTGATAGAGTCGAAAACATGGCTTTTTATTTTCTGCGCGTCAACAGCAAGACGAAATTTATAGGCATTTACTATAGTTTTGCCTTTGGAATGTATTATTTTAAGTTCTTTTGCCGCTCCTGATGAAGTTTTTCCTTTAACTTTTATCTTCTTTATTTTGCCGATGTCATTATTTGCAAGTTTTTTACTTATTAAATTTGCATCTATCTCTTGCTCCCATTTTATATGTGGAGCTTTGCAACAATAACCGCATTTTACGCCCTTTAAATAAGGAGCTTCCCATTTCCATAAGTATTTTGGATTGTCTGTGCGACCTCCGCAGTTGGCGTGAAAAAGTGTTTGAGCAAATTTACCGTCGTATGTCAAGACTTCTCCTTGAGTTTCCTGAACGGCTTGATTTGTTGCATGAACCTCGTCTTGTAGCCCTCCGTAAACCTGACAATGCGTTGTAGCGCACATATTAAATCCCTGCCGCTTATGTCTGCATAAATTATTAAGCGCATAAGTTCTGCTTATAACAGCTTGCGCTTTCAAGGCTTCTATAGCCCAAGTAGATATTATTTCTTTCGGCAAAACGCCTTTGACATAGTCTTCTACAGTTAAAACATTAATGATGCTTATTTTCTGATCTGATTTAATTAATTTTAAATAACCTGCATATGGTTTGGAATTAGCAAAAATTACGCCGTTTGAAGGTTTTATTGTTGCAGGTAAAACCAGATCGTATGTATCTATACGAACACCTTTTGAAGAACATGCAACAGTAGCGATGCCTTTTGTAAACTTTAATTGTTTTTTAGAGGAATCTGAAACAATGAAGTCTTTTGAACTTCCCGTCGTAAAAGAAGAGACATCAAGTATTATGCCCACGGCTACATTTTTTTGAACTTTGTCTATACTATAAGCATTTGCGCATAACAATAATGCTAATACTGCGCATGTAAATATTTTTTTCATTTGTTGTCAAACATTTCCCTATAAGATTTATTGCATGCGCAGTATTTTTGCATGTAGTATCCTTTTTGTTTTAATAAATTTTTTACTTCATAAAAACCAGGTCTAAAATCACAATATAAGAAATTTATTTTGTATTTATCAGCCAAATCATTGGCTATTTGCTTTATTAAATCATGTTTTTGATATGGACTCGAGAGAAGTGAAGTTGTGAAAAAATCAAAATTGTTTTGCTTAGCAAATATTACAGTTTTTTCGAGTCTGAAAGTATAGCAAAGACGACACTGTTCTAAACTTTTATTTTTCCAGTTTTTATAATTATAAAGAAAATCTTCTTCCTCGCGAAACGATATATTTAATTCTTTTGCGTATCTTATCGCAGAACCTTTTCTGTTTTTGTATTCTTGTTCATTGTAAATATTAGGATTGTACCAATAAAAAGAAATCTCGTATTCAACGTTTAGCATCTTCACAGCGGATGCAGAACACGGAGCGCAACAAACATGAAGCAATACTTTCTTTTTAGAAATTTCACTCACATCAATGCCTAGAGCAACTCTTTTTGGAAATTTTTTGGAGGTTCAATGCCGATATGACTGTAGCCTGTTTCTGTTACAACTCTGCCCCTTGACGTTCTTGCAATAAATCCGGATTGAATAAGGTACGGTTCGCAAACGTCGGTTATGGTGTCTGATTCTTCCGATATGGCGACAGCTATAGTATCAACACCAACCGGGCCGCCGCCAAATTTTTTAATTAAAACGGTAAGAATAAGCCTGTCCATTTTATCAAGACCTGCGCTATCAACTTCTAAGGCTTCAAGCGCTTCTTTAGCTATGAGATGCGTAATTTTACCGCCTTTTATTTCGGCAAAATCTCTAATTCTTTTTAAAAGCCTATTAACAATTCTTGGCGTGCCTCTTGAGCGTTTTGCAATTTCTTCGCTTGCGTCTTCATCAATTGCAATATTCATTATTGCCGCGGAACGATTTACTATGCGCATAAGCTCCTTTATTTCGTAAAAATCTAAATGTTCTATAATACCAAATCTGTCTCTCAATGGGCTTGATAAAAGCCCTGCTCTCGTTGTGGCGCCTATTAATGTAAAACGGGGAACAGGAAGTTTAATTGTTTTGGCTGAAGGCCCCTGTCCTATTATAATATCAAGTTCAAAATCTTCCATAACAGGATATAAAGACTCTTCAACAAGATGATTCATCCTGTGAATTTCATCTATAAAAAACACATCTCCTTCTGAAAGATTTGTAAGAATTGCCGCCAAATCCCCTACTCTTTCCAAAACAGGACCTGATGTCATTCTTAAATTGCTGCCCATTTCTTTCGCAATTATGTGAGAAAGCGTTGTTTTTCCAAGTCCCGGAGGAGCATAGAATAAGCAGTGATCTAAAGCCTCGCGCCTATTTTTTGCGGCTTCTATAAAAACTTTAAGGTTTTTTTTAAGCTTGTCCTGCCCTATAAAATCGTCAAGATTTTGCGGTCTTAAAGAGTTTTCTATTTTGTTTTCTTCGTCGAGCTTAGCGGCTTCGACAATTCTTTCCAACTCGTCCATTATAAATCCTGTAGAGATTTTTTTATCAAATCTTCTAGCGCAATATTTTCATTATGTTCGTAAGTTTTTGTTACGGCGACCCTCGCTTGCTGTTCTTTATACCCTAATGCGATAAGACCTTCTATTGCATCGGAAAGCATTGAATTTTCATTAATTTTTATGCCTGACCACTTTTCTTGTCCTGTGATATTTACCGCCGCAAA
>JAIXNA010000018.1 GCA_020328135.1 Candidatus Endomicrobiellum dinenymphae | reverse complement strand
ACAACTTCTGGCAAGAGACTTGTTGCGGAGCAAGAAATAAGAGCTTTAAATGATAGCGCAAAAGCCATGCAGTCGTTAATAGATAGAATTAACGCTACAAACAAGAGGAAACAGGCAACGGTAGCCCGACGGCATCAAATGTCGGTAGTTAGAAGAAAAAAATCGCTTCCTTGGCCTGTAGATGGCAAAATAATTGTTAATTTCGGGAAAACCAAGCGCTTAGAGCTAAATACCTATGTCATAAGTAACGGAATCAAAATAAAAACTGCCGATTTTAGCCGGGTAAAAAGTATTGATTCTGGCACAGTTGTTTTTACCGGAGAGTTTCGTTCTTACGGTAAAATTGTTATAATAGATCACAAGAATTCAACTTTTTCTGTTTACGGGCTTTTGGATAAGATATTTGTTAAAGAGGATCAGCAAGTATTAAAAAATACTGTCATCGCTCTTCTTGGATCAGGCAAACACAGTGTTTTGTATTTTGAAATAAGACAAAATAATATTTCTGATGATCCTCATTTATGGTTAGTATAATGGAGATAATAATGAAATTCATTAAGAAGTTTATCTGTGCTTTATCGCGATGTGTTTAAGTTTTTGCGCAGGCATACTTGCCTCTGGAGATGAAACGCGCGATAAACTGAAACTCCTTTTGGACTTAAACGCATTTGTTCTAAATGCTTAAATTCTCCTGAATGCCAAAGAGATGCTAAGGAGAAGGAAATGAAAAAACAAAAAAAACACATAGCCGTATTATTATTGTCAATTATGTTATCTTCATGTAGTAAGGATAATAAAAATAACGTTAGCGCAGTAGCTAGGGTTTATGAACCTACTATTCAAAATACTGAAGATGTATTGCAAAAACCAACGAAAGTAGAAGTAAAAACTGGCTATACACCTTCGTATATGGATAGAAAAAAAACATTTTTCAATCCTACTCCTAATTTGTATTGGGGCGAGCAATACAATTCTCACGACTTTGTTCCTATCTGTATTACTGCAGTATCTCTTGGTACAATATTTTTAGCATATTTGTTTTGTGGTGTTATAACATAAGGAATCTAAAGGAGATTATTTTGAAAAACAAATACAACAACACAATCACAGAAGCGTACTGTATAAAGTTCCATAGTAAGAAAGAAGCTAAAAGATATTTGGAATTAAAAGAACTAGAAAAGATAGATGTTATGGAAGTCACTAAATACAAACCATGTTCCTGAAACAAAACCTAAAGATTTAGCCGTAGGCGCTATCAAAAGTGTTGTATCTGCTTTGAATCCGTTTTCTCAGTATCTGGAAAACAAAGCATATAAAGAAATGAAGAATGAAACAGAGTGGCCTTATAAGCGGCGCGGCGTAGGACTTTACATAACTGTTAAAAATGGTTTTCTAACGGTTGTGTCGCCAATACCTGATACTCCGACGTACAGAGCTGGAATCGTTCATGGTGACAAAATCGTAAAAATTAACAATAGGTCTGCCATAACTATGTCAAGCGGCGAAGCTATTGGTTTGATGAATGATAAAACTGGGAAAAAGTTAAAATCACAATTTCAAGCAGTTGCGAAATACTATAGATTATTCAAATGTGAAAAATGGCATTACGCCCGATATAGAGATTAAAGTTACGATGGAAGAAAAAATTAAACTTTATGCGCGAGGAGATGTGATTTTTTGCAAGAGATAAGAACTTTAATGCAAATAAAGTTGAAGATAATGTTTTAAATAAGGCTATATGAATCGTAAAAGAAAATAAAATTAGTGAGAATATAGAGCATCTTCAACAGCTTTAGTTGATAAATAGTTAGGAGGGATGTAGTGGCAGGCAAAAAAGAAAAGAAAGAAAGTATATGGATTAAAATATATATAATAGCGCTATTCTTGTGCGGTATGGGGATATGGTTTGCAATCCAGCCCGTTAGCAAACAAAAAATATTGGTAGATAATGCTCTTGATAAAAGAATTGTTGACGTTTTAGTTGCCAATGGCGTAGGGCAAGAAGATGTTATAACTCAGTACACAAGAGAGAGAAATACAAGATCCGCGCAATGGAACGAATTTTATAAAACAATAAAGCTTAAGCCCGACAAAACGGCGCAGTCTTTTGAAACAAATTTCAGAAGCGTTGCTAGAGCCATGAAAGTAGGTTTAAGCAAACTTGATAATGTTGACGGTTCTGTAACATATAAATTTTATTCGCCAAACAGAAATTATTCCAATGTAACTCTTGTATCTGGAAAATATGTAAAAAATCGGTATTAAATATGAATATACTTGCATTAGAATCTTCTTGTGATGAAACATCCGCCTCGGTAGTTTCAAATGGGTCAAAGGTAAAATCTGTTGTAATATCGTCGCAAATAGAAATACATGCTAAGTTTTTTGGCGTTGTTCCGGAACTTGCAAGTCGCGCTCACATAGAAAATATCAATCCTGTAATATATCAGGCTTTAAATAAAGCAAATGTAAAGTTTGAAGATTTTTCTAAAAAAATAGACGGCGTTGCCTTTACTGCTGGTCCCGGACTTGCAGGAGCTCTTCTTGTTGGGGCAATAGCTGCAAAATCGATCGCAAGCGTTTATAAAAAACCTTTAATTCCCGTAAATCACCTAGAAGGTCATTTGTACTCTTTTCTTATTGAAAATAGAGCTACGAAGCCGCCATTTTTAGGCTTAATAATATCTGGCGGACATACGGAGCTGATAATAGTTGAAGATTTCGGAAAATATAAGATACTTGGCGGGACAAGAGATGATGCGGCGGGCGAAGCTTTTGATAAAGCCGCCAAAATGTTGGGTCTTTCTTATCCGGGCGGTCCCATAATAGATAAAAAAGCCGAAAAGGGAAATCCTGATGCAATAAAATTTACAAGACCATATTTAAAAGGAACTTGGGATTTTTCTTTCTCGGGTATTAAAACTGCTGTTTTAAATTATTTGAAAGCAAATCCTGTTAAAGATGAAAATCATTTAAACGATATATGCGCTTCTTTCAGACAGGCTGTAGCCGAAACCCTTTGTTTTAAAGCTTTTGAAGCGGTAAAGGAATTTAATTTAAAACAAATTGCGCTTGGCGGAGGCGTAAGCGCAAATTCTTTAATAAGAAAAATGTTTATTGAAACAGGCCGTAAAAATAAGATAAAAATTTTTATTCCGTCGTTGCTTTATTGTACGGATAACGCCGCGATGATTGGTTGCGCGGCGTATCTTAAGCAAAAGAAATGCGGCTTAACTTATAGTCCGTTTCAATTAAAACCTAATCCGTCGTTAGTATTAGAGAATTGGCGAACCTATATATAGTCGACTATAGTAACAACAAAATGAAAAAATTAAAAATCGGGAATATAGAACTTGATAACAATGTTATTCTTGCTCCGATGGCTGGGATAACCGATTTGCCTTTGCGTATTCTTGCAAAGAACGGCGGAGCAGGGCTTGTATATACGGAGATGGTTTCGGCAAAAGCTCTTGTTTATCGCGATGAAAAAACAAAAAAACTTTTAAAAATGTTAGACAAAGAAAAACCTATTGCAGCTCAGATTTTTGGGGGAGATATCTACAGTATGTCTGAAGCGGCAAAAATTGTCAGAGATATGGGCGCAGACATTGTTGACGTTAACTTGGGTTGTCCCGCGCGGAAAATAACAAAAGTTGGGGCAGGGGCAAAACTTCTTGCAAATGAAGAACTTGTATCAGAAATTTTAGAAGCGATTGTAAAGAGCGTTGATATTCCGGTTACGATTAAAATACGTATAGGCCTTTTGCCTGGACAAAATATTGCTTCTGAAATTATTAGAATAGCTCAAAATTGTGGAGTACAGATGGTAGCCATACACGTAAGACCTGCTTCTCAAGGGCACTGCGGCGAGCCTGATTTACAATCGTTTGCCGCCGCTTGTTCCAATGCTAAAATACCAATTGTTGCAAATGGCGGCATTACAAATGAAGAAACGGCTGCAAGATTTTTACAAATACCAAATTGCGAAGGACTTATGATAGGCAGAGCTGCGATAGGTAATTATTCAATATTTAAAAGATTGGAACATTTTATTAATAACGGCAGCGTATTACCGTTGGCATCAAAAAAAGAGAAAATAGAATGGTTGAAACAACATGCAAAATACTCTATGGAATATTATAGGGAAAAGAATGGGCTTGTGACAATGAGAAAAGTTGCTCATTATTATGTAAAAGATTTGCCAAATGCCGCAAAAATACGAGGTATGATTAATACAATGACCGCTTTGGCTGATTTTAACGAATTGATAAAATTTATTTAGGATGAGAGAAACGATAATCAAAAATCTTTTATTGTGCGTTCTGTTATTTGTTTCCGTTGTACCTGTTTTTGCAAACGATAAAAAAAACAATATTTCGCTTGCGTTAGAAATTGCTAGTTATCATTACAAAGAACCTGGCTATATGCGATTTGACGGCGTAAAATATGGCGTAAATGCAGAATTGTTTTCGCGTAGTTTTCTATCTAAATTAAATGATAAACTTTTCTGCGCTTTGCAAGCCCGTTTTATGATAGGGACGACTGATTATGATGGTACGCTGTTGGAAACAAAAGAACCATACAAAGCATATAATATAATTGACTGGTACGTCGAGCCGAGGTGTCTATTGGGTTATGTATATGATACAGGCGGTGTTTTTGAAATTTTGCCTTATATGGGTATTGGTTGCGGATATTTGCTTAACGAGTTTAGTAAAGATTTCCATGGGTATGATAGAGAGGATGTGTATGTGTATTTGCCATTAGGTATCGATTTTAAATTTAAATGTAAAAAAGAATTTAATATTGTTCTAAATGCCGAGTATGATCTTTTTTGCTTCGGGCTTCAGAAAAGTTACTTTACTGCGTCGCCTGCAGAATTTAATCAGGATTGTGGATATGGTTTTAGATTTTCAGGAAAGATTTCTAAAAAATATAGGAATATCGTATTGTCGGCAGGACCGTTTGTAAGATATTGGAGTATAGAAGAATCTTCAAACAAGGTCGCGATGTCGAAGTTTTCTGAAAAAGGTGAATTGTTGAGGTATGAAAATTGGGTTGAGCCAAAAAATCATACAATTGAATTTGGTTTCCAGTTTGGCGTACAATTATAATATCGCGTCAGGCTTCGCCTGGCGTCCCTTTTAAAAAATAGGAATTACTAAAACTGTTAATAAAACGAAAGCGGCATATAGTCAAATGTTGACGTAAAGTCTGTAATGTTATAAAATGCTCTTCGCGAAAATATAGTCAACCAACCTTATATTGACACAATTGCGCTACTTAAATTTACCGAAAAGGACGTAGCTCGTAGAGAGTTAGCTCAAAAATAGCCAGCTGCGTCGTTGGACTTCCTAACAAGAGGAATGAGCTGTTGCTTTTTGTCAGTCAGTCTAGCATTGCATCTATTTTTGAGCTAATGCAATGTATCAATATAAGGTTGGTTGACTGTGTGTAGTGTATTGAAAAAAAGGGAGAGGAGCGATAAATGAAAAAGTTTTTGTTGTTGTCGTTGGCTAGCATATTTGTTTTTGCAGCAGGTTGTAAGAAACAGGATATAAAACATGCAGTAGCGGACAATGGCATAGAGGCAATCGCTTTTACTGATGAGCCGTCTGTAAGAGGCGGCGCTGAAGAAGATAGTCATCTCCAAACGATATATTTTGCTTTTGATAAAAGCGATTTAACAAATGACTCAACTAATACGTTAAAAGAAAATGCGAGTTATTTAATCAGCAATCCTAACCTCAAAGTTGCACTTGAAGGACATACTGATAACAGAGGAACCATAGAATATAATTTAGCATTAGGTCAGCGTAGAGCGTTAAAAGTTAAGGAGTATTATGCGCTACTTGGGATAGAGCCTAATAGAATTGCAACCATTTCATATGGCAAAGAAAAACCTGTTGATCCAAACGACGACGAAACGGCATGGGCAAAAAACAGAAGAGCGGAAACAAAAACATTATAAGGACAGAAACAAAATAGATGAAACAATACGGTTTTCTTCTGATATGTCTTGCTATGACATGTAGTATTGGGTGCATTCCTTTATCTTCCGATTCGCGTGGGGTTAATGAATTGAGGGAAGAACTTGCGCAGTTACAGATAGAACGCAGAGAGCTTAAACAAAATCAAGCTGATTTGTATGCAAAAGTTGATTCTTCTGTAGCTGCAATAGATGCGCTAAATGCCGTAGTGCAGGATTTGCAAAATAAACTTTTATTGTTGAATCAGAATCTTCAAGGCTCAACAATGAACCCGGATAAAAAATTGATAAATGATTATGATTCTGTATTACCATCGTCTGTTTATCAAAGCGCTTATGGCGATTATTCTATGGGTAAATTTGAACTTGCGTATTCAGGATTTCAGTCTTTTGTAGAAAAGTATCCAAATGCCGAACTTGCCCCGCAGGCGCGGTTTTATATGGGAGAATGTTTTTATTCTCGCGAGATGCTGGATCGGGCTGTGACAGAGTATAAAAAAGTGGAATCGGACTACAAAAAATCAAACTTTGTACCTTCTGCAAGATTAAAGATAGCTTTATGTTATAACCGTCTCGGTAACCAAAACGAATCTTTAGATATTTTTTCGTCAATAGTAAACGATTATCCTCAAAGTCCGGAAGCGTTAACGGCAAAAGAAAAAATTAAAAAATACAATAATGCTAAAACTAAAACGAGATAATTTTTTTACTTGCGTAATAATTTCAATATGGATTCATTTGGGAGTTCTGTATGCGATGATTCACGGTAAAGGAAAAACTATCTATTTGCCATCGCCCATAGATGTTGTTTTTTATCCTGCATCGCAAAATATGACGGATCAATCTATGTCTGCAGTTGTAGAAGAAAAAAATGAGGCTTTTGATGTTACCGAGCAAGAGCATATAAAAGAGGAGGCAAAAACAGTAGAAGAAGTTAAGACAAAGGAAGACGTTATTGTAAAGAAGAAAGAGAAGTCTAAAAAAATTGATAAAGAAAAGTCAAATATTCAATCCAAGAAAGATATCAAAAAAGCAGATAAGAAAACCGTCAAGCAATTTAAAGCAAAAAAATCTGAAGGAATATCAAAAATTTCGGGCAACAATAGTAATATCGAAACTTTCCAATCTTCTGAATCAAAAGCAGTATCTGTTAGTGCTGGTCCGCAATACGTCGGTTTGTTATCTTTTGACACGCAGAATTTTAAATTTTCTTACTATGAGGTTCAAATAAGAAGAAAAATTGATGAACAGTGGAGATTGACTGAAAGTTATGGCAGGCTTAGAGCCGTTGGATGTTTTAAAATTAACAGAGATGGTTCAGTATCTGATATTTTAGTTAAAGAATCTTCCGGAAGCATGGAGTATGACAGAAATGCTTTGGATGCTATACGAAGAGCATCGCCTTTTCCTGTGTTGCCTGAAGATTATAGTGAAGAATCCTTAGGCGTATTTGTTGAATTCAGACGTTAGGAATTAATATGATGGTAAAAAAGTTTATTTTTGTTGTTTTTTTGGTAATTTTATTTGGTTCTATATGTTGCGCTCAAAACGATATTTATTTATCTCTTTCGGCCACAGGGAAGAGATCTGATATTGGCGTGGAAGATTTTGTCACTGTGGATAAAAATCCAAATACTGCCAAATTTGCAAAAATGTTAAAAGAAATAATAGAAAACGATTTAGTTCTTTCAAGATATTTCAATGTAATTAAAGGAACAGCTGACGATTTTGCTCCGGAACTTAAAGAAAGATTGTTTTTATGGGAAAAGAAAGGMACTTCTGTTGTTCTTACGGCTTTTACATCAAGTGAAGGCGATGATATTGTTTTTGAAATAAAAATGCTTGATGTTGTTACAGGGGATACAATATGGAAACAGAAATATCGAGACGGCTCTAAAAATTATAGATATATGGCTCACGAAGTAAGCGATGAAGTTGTTAAAAGATTTACAGGCGAAATGGGCATAGCGCGCTCAAAAATAGTTTTTGTAAATGATGGCACAAGATTTAAAGAATTATATTTAGTTGATTATGATGGATATAATCTTCGCAGACTGACAAGAGATAATAAAATCAATATTTTGCCAAAATGGTCTCTAGACGGCGAGCAGATAATTTATACAAGTTACTTGTATAATAATCCGGATTTGTTTTCTTTAAATATTATAAAAAATAAAAGAAGCGTTGTCTCGAAATATCAAGGATTGAATGCCGCCGGTTCGTTTTCTCCTGACGGTAAGAGCATACTTCTTACTTTATCGAGAGGCAAATTCCCAAACTTGTATTTAATTAGCGTTTCGGGAGAGATTCTTCAGAGGATGACAGATGGCGCAAATATTGACACAAGTCCTGCTTTTGCGCCGAATGGTCAAGAAATTGTGTTTATTTCTGACAGACCGGGGTATCCGCAGCTTTATATAATGAATGTTGCCGGCGGGAATGTAAGAAGACTTACAACAAACGGCTTTTGCGATTCTCCGGCTTGGTCTCCAAGAGGCGATAAGATTGTTTTTACGATGAGACAGTCAAAAGGGAATTATGATTTGTATGTGTATGACCTCCCTACTGCAAAAATAACAAAACTTACAAACAATCAAAGGAATAATGAAAATCCTACATGGTCCCCCGATGGAAGATTCGTTGTATTTTATTCAAATAGAGCGGGTAAAGGTGAAATATACATAACAGCTATTGACGGATCGGGTACAAGAAAACTCGTCGAAATGCCGGGCGCGTCTTATACTCCGTCGTGGTCACCGGTTTTAACAAAATAGAGTCATTGTGTTGATAGTCATCTTTTAGGGGGAGGATCTAAAAATGTTTGAGGGGAAAAGTTTTATAGAGATACTGAATATGGGAGGATGGTCGTTATACGTACTTTTTGCGGCGTCGATATTGTCAATAGCGGTTATTTGTTTAAAGTCAGTAGAGTTCTGGACGAAGTCAAAAGTGAAAAGGAAAGATTTTATAAGAGAGTTAATAAAGAAAATAAGAGAAGAGAAGATAGATAAGGCGATAGATTATTGTGAAGAAGTAAATTCGCCGATGGGGCATGTAGCGAAGGCGAGAGCAGCAAAATTTTTGCTTGCGGCAGAAAGCAAGATTTCTACTAGATGATAAAACTGGAGACAGTAAAAATAAAACATTTGAAATCGGTGAATTTATTATTAGGTTTCTTAATTTTGATAGTTGGATCAAGTATCGTTTTCCATTCTACGGCGTCTCTTTACGACTTAATAACGGGATTACAAGTTTCTGACTTTTCAATAACGTGGCCTAGAATAAGATTTTTCATAGAGCCTCTTTATTCTTTTGCATTTTATGCGTTGACGTTAGATAAAAGTTTTTATAAACCTGTCCTAATTTCATGGACTGTATGGGTTTTAAGCGCTACGCTGATATGTTGTTTATTAAATAAAAGAAACGTCAGGCAAACTATAAATAATTTGTTTTATTTGCTTATGATTCTTTTTACGATATTTTCTGTGGTAGCTTTAGTTCCCATTCCTGGGCCAAAACTCGAAAAGCCTGAAGGATACATTGCAGTAGATACGCATTCTCACACGTTGAGGTCTCATGACAATGTCGCGCCTGCGTATATAAGTTTAAAGGCTCATTTGTGGCAAGGTTTTGACGTTTTTTTTAACACAGAACACAATCATACAAAAGGATTTGCCGTGTTTTCGGAAAATATAAAATATAAAACAGTTTATCCGGGAATGCAGATACAAACAACCGATGAAGTGTCTGTTGTTCTTTTATCGCTGAAAGAATTTGATGGTAAAGATTATGAAGACATGACTCTGGCTGATATTATAAAAAAAGCTCATGAAAACAAAATGTTTGTGATTATGCCTCATTGGTGGAAGTGGCGCAGGCACACTTTTGCAAATCTTAGGGATTTTGGTATAGACGGTTTTGAGATATATAATTGTGGATATAGAAATTTTGATAAAGTAGAACAGAAGGCTATGATAAACTTTGCAAAAGAAAATAATATAGCAATGTTTGGCGTTACAGATTGGCATGGCTGGGGATATATGTCTGATGTGTGGACTGTGGTTAAAGGCAGGATTTCTGAAAATATAGAAGGACAAATTGCAAAAAAATCTAATACTAAAGTAATCCTATATCGCCAAGAGCAGTCTAGGTCAATTACGAGATTTATTTTCGAACCGTTTTCTGCTTTCTATTATTATGTAAAAAATGTAAACTTTAAATATCTTATATCGTTTATGCTTTGGATTATACTCGTTTTCTTGATTTTAAAGAGTAGTTTTTTTAAATACATAAAAAAATATTTACCCGTTGTTATGTCGGCAATTTTTGCAGCAAGCGCAGTTTATTTTTACGCAATCGTAAGAACTGTTTTGGATACAAATACAATAGTTATGAAATCAATTGCGCCTTCCTTGATAGGGTTTTGTTTGTTATGGCTTATTTTGTGGAGGAGTAATGACAAGAGCGGCTTGTAAAAGGAATATTTTTATTATGCTTGCCTTGTTTATCCTCGTACAATTTGGTTTTTGTGAAGATATAAACAAAGGGCTAATAAGCGCGCTATAGAGAACAATAAATACGATATATTTAAAACTCTTCACAAGAAGAGTTTTAAATATATCGTATTTATTGTTCTCTATAGCGCGCTTATTAGCCCT
>JAIXNA010000210.1 GCA_020328135.1 Candidatus Endomicrobiellum dinenymphae | reverse complement strand
AAAAATTCTGTTGATATTTTAGATTTCAGACATTCTCCGTAGCGTGAGAGACTTGAAAATTGGCAACAGCGTCGTATCGCTTTTGTACCCAAAACACCCTTTTATGAGCAAAAAACATCGGGGCGACTGGATTTGAACCAGCGACCTCACGGTCCCGAACCGAGCGCTCTAGCCAGCTGAGCCACGCCCCGATGATTAATTTTTATAACCACTTAACTAACTGCGCTATAATTTTTTACTTTACTTTTATAATCTTATTATTCTTGTCCACAAAAACAATTTTTGGTTCAATGGGTTTGTCCGAGAGCGTAAAACCCATTATAATTACTTCTTCACCCTCTTTTATGAGATGGGCCGCGGCGCCGTTCATACAAATAACACCGGATTCGGACTTTCCGGGAATTACATAAGTTTCTAAGCGAGCTCCTGACGTATTTGAAACAACAAGAACTTTTTCTCCTATCCAAAAACCTGCTTTATCACAAATATCAGTATCTATCGTTATACTGCCTTGGTATGCCAAATTGGCTTCGGTAACCGTAGCTCTAAATATTTTTGAACTTAAAACAAATTTCATTTGCATGCCTCCGCATCTTCCAACACCCTTATACACCTAAATATGCTTGTTTTTAAGGAACAATCTTTGCGCTTACTACAAGGTCGACCACAATGACCTATTTGTTAATTGTAATCACTCTTTGTGGAAACGGAATTTCTATTTTTTCTTCACTAAATTTTTTATAAATATTTTTCAAAACTTCGTTTTGCATTAATGCCCTTGAATAAACGCTTTTTACCATAAAATGTAAAACAAAATTTATAGAAAAATCTGCAAAACTTGTAAAATAAACAACAGGGAAATATGTTTTTACAGCATCTTCATGTTTATTTATTATTTCTAATGCGGCAAACTTTGCAACTTTTCCACTAGCTATAAATCACTTCTGTAAGCAACACCGCAACTTAAGCTCTTTTTATCGTTTGAAAAAGCAGATGATATTATTTTTTAGGATTTTCAGCTTCTTCCTGACATTTAATACAATATCTTGTCCACGGAATTGCCTGCAACCTTTCCATCGGAATAATGCTGTCACAGCACTCGCACTGTCCATAAGAATCTTTTTCTATTTTAGCTAAGGCATCATTTATAGCGCTTAAAGTTATTTTATCGTTTGCAACAAGTTCAAAGTACATTTCTTTTTCGCTGTTCTGGCTTGCTGTATCTATTTCATCGCCAACATCTGTGTCTAAATTTGCCCTCGCTTCTCTTTGCGTATTATTAGTTTTGTTCAAAAGTTCAGTTTTCTCCCGTATCAACATTTTTTTCAAACTCGCTAGATCTTTTTTATTCATTGTTTTCTCCATTAGTTTGT
>JAIXNA010000209.1 GCA_020328135.1 Candidatus Endomicrobiellum dinenymphae | reverse complement strand
TGCAGGATACGTGAGCGCAAGCGCCTTTCTATCTCCATCCTTGTAAGGCGGCCCCATAAAAACTATATCGTATTTATCCTGCAAAATCTCAAAATCTTTTATAATATTACACTTAACAATTCTCGCTCTGTCGGCAAAGCCAAGCATATTGACATTATGCTTAATAAGCGATAAAGAAACATCGCTCAACTCTGCAAACACAACTTCCTTAGCGCCGCGAGAAAGCGCTTCAATTCCAACAGAACCCATACCTGCAAATAAATCGAGAAATTTAGAATCCGGGATTTTAAATTGTACTATGTCAAAGATTGATTTTTTCATTCTGCCAAGCATTGGGCGTATAGACAAATCCTCCCGAGGGAGAGTTTTTAGTAACCTGCCCTTAGCCGTTCCTGCAATAACTTTCAAACTCACTTGTTGTTCTCCAAAAACCTGAACAAAAACTTTTCTGCTTTTAGCTCTATTATCAAAATCCGCTAAAATTATTTGTTGCCATGTTCTTAGCGCTATGGATTTCAATACAACCGGTATGGTTTTTGACCAATGCAAAGTCCAATCATATAAACTACGTATAAGTTCAAATGGCTAATTTATTATCTCCTTCATCCGGTAATTATACCTTAGTCAAGTGTTGATGTCAAACGTTTTCTCCATACTTTTTTAGGCAAAACAAAAAACCTGCTCCAAATCAATAAAACAGACTAGTAGCCAAATTTTTTAAAGGCTTGGAAGACGATGGAGTTTGAACGCGCGGTTCCTGCCTTTTGACAGGGCAAACCATATCTAGAATCACTTTTGATTGATTTTTCAATAAATTTCATCCTTTACGACTATAAACACTTAAATTCACTTAACCTCATTTCAATTCAATTAAGTTCCCATTTTGCCACAAACTTGCCCTAAATATTCCATTTGCTATAAATTGCTTAATATCAAATTCTTTTTGCTACGTGGGAAGAATCGTTTGTCTTTTGTTATTCTAAAAATTTTTGACAGATTTTTAAAAGCAACTTGGAGGCAAAACAAAGGATTTCCATAAGCTCATCGATTGTAAGTTAAACTCATCACGTTTGAGTAATGCAACAACTGCAAGAATCATTCGTCTCATTTTGTTTCATCATCAAACAAATCTTTAAATATTTCAATTGTTATCGTGTAAACTTTTTTCTAAACCATTCGTAAATTATATTAAACCTCTAAAAAATTTTAATTTATAAGCCAACCCTAAAACCAACCAAGAAGAGATATTTTTAAAACAATATCGCAGCGAAGAAGTTTTAACGAATGGAACGGCTTTAAAGCATTAGAGTTTCAAAGGTACAACGAAACAGAGCGCTTTAAAGCCGTTCCATTCGTTAAAACTTCTTCGCTGC
>JAIXNA010000208.1 GCA_020328135.1 Candidatus Endomicrobiellum dinenymphae | reverse complement strand
TGTAGAGCTTGCGCTTTTGTTTTTTGGTCTGCTTCTTTTATTTCCGCGTCCGCGTTCTCGTAAACCTGGCATGCCACAACTTTATCAAGCGAGGAATCAAACCGCAAGCTCTACAACTCCATTTTTATCTGATACGCTAAGTAATGCCGTTGCCATAGTAGCGCTCTCCTTTTGAAAGATATATATTTGGACATATGCTGACGATATATAAACAATAGATACATGTAAAGATTTGTCTATACTTTAAGTAAATACTCATTTTCATGAGTATAACAAACACAACAAACGCATAGAAGATATATTTTTATTAGCTTCAATGTAAAGTTACTTGGCTATAATTCCTAAAAGCCTTTGCTATATCTTCCGAAGAAAAACCTCTTCTTAGAAAAAACGCCGCCGCTCTTCTTGTTTCGTTTTTATCTTTGCCGTTAAACTTTTTAAATTTAGTTTTTAGTATTTTAATAATTTGCTCGTACGGTTCTAGTTTCATTTTAACAGATTCCAAAGCGTCTTGAACCAAATCTTTGCTTATACCTTGTTTTTCAAGCTCTGCTTTTATTACAAATTCGCCTTTGCCTTTTTGCGATAAATAAGCTGCATAAACCTTTGAAAATTTTTCATCATTTATATAATTTAACTCCTCTAATCTTTTAACTGCTTTTGCGGCATTTAAAGATTCATAACCTCTTTGAATAAGTCTTTCATGCAAAGTTTTACTGCTGTATGAGCGTTTCGATACTAAAACTAATGCGTCAGACATAACGCTGTTTGATTTATCGTAGGACACAAGGTCTTTATGTTCGCTTTCAGAAATTTCAATTTCTGTTCTAAGGCCAAATTTAACAATAGTATCGGCAAAAACCATAAGACTTTCGCTATTATCAAAGAACAGTTTAAACATATTTTTCTTAAATTTTATTTTTTCTATTCTTACTATTTTCATTTTAATATCTCTTAACACAACTGTTTTGCAATCTCGCAAAACAACGCTCATATACGCATAACGGGATAACGCTCCTAACCCTCTTTACCAAGACTTCGCCTTTCAAAGTCGCTTCCCAGACGCAAGAGCGAAGGCAAACAACGGCAAGCCAGTCGTTATTTGCCTTTGTTTAAAGCGTAAAGAAATAATATTGGTTAGCTTTGGTCAGTCTTAATACGGCTTTGCTTTGAGTTAAATTTGCTATCGCGTCGTCAACGGCTTCAATAGATAAAGTAGGATTAAGTTTTATAACCGCTTTTTTAATCTTATCTTACTATTTACAACGCCGGCAGACATGTTGGCGTTGTAAATAGTAAGATAAGATTAAAAAAGCGGTTATAAAACTTAATCCTACTTTATCTATTGAAGCCGTTGACGACGCGATAGCAAATTTAACTCAAAGCA
>JAIXNA010000097.1 GCA_020328135.1 Candidatus Endomicrobiellum dinenymphae | reverse complement strand
TTTATGAAAAACTTCAAGCCAATGGCGTTGATTTTATCGCCGCGCGTCTTGGAAGCGTAAAGAATAAGCAAAAGTTTATTTCAACTCAAATAATGCCGCTAAAAGAAAAATTAGTTTCTTGGAAATTGAACGTACCCAAACAAAGAAAAATAAACGCCGAGATAAATATGTTGTCAAATAAAATAGCTGATGTTTTGAAAGAAAAAAATAGGCTTGCAATTTTGCAATCTGAATTTGAATCTATTGCCACAGAGCAAAAGTATTTTTTGGCTTATTTCAGCGATAATTTCCGCGATACGGAAATGCCTGCTTTTAGAAAACTTGTTAATCCTGCTAAATTGATTGACTTGTGGTGGAAAATAGAAACAGAAAAACGAGCTTCGCTCTTTGTTAAGATATGGGCATATTTTTTTTGCGGTGTCAAGATAAATAATTTTTACAAACAAGATTCGTCCAACGTCATTGCAGCATTGCAAAAATCGTATTATGAAGCAAAGATTGACAAATTAAAAAATACGATTGAAAGAATAAAAGATTATATTTCCAGCAATGATATAAGTGGAAATGTGCGCCGCCACGCGGATTTATCAATGAAAATTTTTCAATCATATATTGCTAATAAATATATAGAGACACCAAGAAAATTTTATTCTTTAAATGATTTATGGAAGAGGTCAAAAGAATTCATTAAAGATTACCCGGTAGTTCTAAGCACTACATACTCTTTGCGCAATAGTTTGTCAAACGATTATGTGTATGATTACGTCATTGTTGACGAAGCGTCGCAAGTTGATTTAGCAACTTTTATCATTGCATTGTCGTGCGCTAAAAACGCTGTTGTCGTAGGAGATAAAAAACAATTGTCGAATGTGATTGATGATGTTGCTAAATCAAAAGACCATGAGATTTTTTCACAATTTAACATTTCAGAAAAATATATGTTTTCCAAACATAGCGCATTGTCGACTATTACAGATTTGTTTGGCGATAAAATTCCAAGTCAATTACTACGTGAACATTATCGTTGCCATCCAAAAATAATCGGTTTTTGCAATAAGATGTTTTATAAAGACCAATTAATTATTTTAACGCCTGAAATTAAAGATTCGCGCGACCCGTTGAAAATTTATGAGACGGTAAAAGGAAATCACGCGCGAGATCATGTTAACCAAAGGCAAATAGATGTTACTTTAAATGAAGTTGTTCCAAAAGAGGGATTGAATTTGATTGACGGTAGTGTTGGCATAGTTACGCCATACAGAAATCATGCAAATGCGTTAAATAACAGACTAGTTGGCAAAAATGTGCTTGCGTCGACAGTGGATAAATTTCAGGGACGCGAAAAAGAGGTAATTATTCTTAACACTGTTGATAATAAAATCAGCGATTTTACCGCCAATCCCAATCGATTAAACGTTATCGTTTCTCGCGCCAGACGGCAACTTATTGTGGTTACAAACGGAAATGAAAACTCTGAAAACACAAGCATTGACGAGCTAATTAACTATATCAAATATAATAATTATGAAGAAATAAATAGCAATATAAATTCTATCTTTGACAATCTCTATTCAAGCTATATCAGTGTAAAGTTAAAAAAGATCCACGACAACTCTTCGCCGGCGGAAGATTTGATGTTAGATTTAATAAATACTATTTGTAAAGAAAATAATTTTACTAATCTTGGCGCAGTGTTTGAATATCCGTTGAAAATGCTAATTGACATAAGTGGGCTAGAAGGACGCGAAAAAGAATACGTTCAAAATAATTGGACAAGAGTAGATTTTGTGATTTTTCGCAAAACATCAAAACAACCGCTACTTGCGATAGAGGTTGACGGTTATGCTTTTCATAATTCAAATAACAATAGAGCAAAAATTCAGAGCGAGCGCGATGCAATAAAAAATAAATTGCTATCGGGAGTAAAAATACCTCTTATAAGATTTAATACAACAGGCAGTAATGAAAAAATGATTTTAACAGATAAACTAAAAGAATTATTAGAAGTAAAATAAGTTATGATATTTGAATTAGCCAAAGACGATCATAAATTGTTTGAAAGTTTGGCGCTGTGAGCATTAAAGGCAGATTTTAAATTTTGTCAGTTCTAACTTTAAGATGAAAGGGAAAGATGTTAAATTTTTAATAAAAAAGCCCTTTGATGCGCTATCCAAAGAGCTTTTCGTACAAATCAACTCCGGGACTAGGATTCGAACCTAGACAAAGGGATCCAAAATCCCTTGTGCTACCTTTACACAATCCCGGAATTCTATGATTTATATATCCGAAAGTTGAGTTTTAAAGGAGACATCATCCGTCGTAGAAACAAGCCATGTTTTCCAATTATACTTATTTAAACCGAATTTTATCGCTTCGATTTTAGTATCGGAATCAAAAATTCCAAAAACCGTTGCCCCTGAGCCGGACATAAGACTTACGCAACCTAACTCGTTTAAAACGCTTCTAATTTTTATTATTTCAGGATAATCTGGAAAAACAAACTCTTCAAGTCTGTTAAAACAACTGTTAAAAGCATTTTGCATATTAAAGGAACCGTCGCAAATCAGAGATTTGATTGTATGAATTCTTGCTTGGTTTGTCAAAGGAAACTGGATTTTTTTATATACTCCTGCAGTGGGAATGCCAAAACCCGGGTTTACAAGAACTACATTTAGATTATCAATTTTTTTTAACGGCGTAACTATTTCGCCTATACCTTCGCACAAAGCAGTTCCTCCTGTAAGAAAAAAAGGAATGTCTGCGCCAAGCGTTGCTGCAATTTGTTCTAATTCGCTTTTTGCGGCTTTTATATTCCACAATTTAACCAAAGCTTCAAGCGTTGCTGCGGCATCGGAAGAGCCTCCGCCAAGACCTGCTCCCATGGGGATTTCTTTTTTTAAATATATTTTCACACCGCTGTCTATATTAAAGTGAGTTTTTGCTGCTGTTATGGTTTTATAAACAATATTTGTTCCATCGCAGGCAAGGTTTTTATTGTTGCATTCAAGAGAAATATCTTTGTTTGTAAGTTCAAAAGAAAGTTCGTCGTATAAGCTTACGGTTTGCATAATGCTTTCCAAGTTATGGTATCCATCATGTCTTTTATTTTTAATTTCAAGAAAAAGATTGATTTTTGCCGGAGCTTTAAGGTTTATTTTCATTGTTCTGTTGTATCCGCTATTAGCGTAATTTTTGTTGCTTCTAATGTTCCTTTTATGTTTAAGCCCGAAAAAACAAATTTAATTTTTGCCGGAATCTTTGAGACAAAAAGATTTTCATATTCTACAATCTTAACGACTGTGTTGTCTTGTGAGAATTTTTCTATTAATGCAGTATCCATATTTAATGTTAGTTCTGCATTATCTGTAGAATACGTAAGGTGTTTCCCGTTTTTCGTTACTTTTGCGTCCGAAAATTGTTTATAAAAATTACCGTTAAATACTTTATATAATTGCGCAATAGTATCTGATAATTCTTGTGGAATTTCTTCTTCGGCGGCTTTTGGCAATATTGATGCAATGCCGTTTGTTATAGTAAGAGACATTCCTCCAATGACAAACGTTGTAGGAAAGTCTATTCTAATGCTTTTGCCTTTAGCATACGTAAACGAAATGTAAAATTTTTTACTGAAAAGGTTTGAGCTTAATTTTGCTTTATATCCTGTTTTAAAAGACAATGTTTCGCCGTAATTACTCTCGCTTCTTAAAAGCATCTGTTTGTATAAATCTTCCTGCTGTATCTTTGACTGTACGATATTTAATTTCTTCTTAACATTTTTATCTTGTTTGAAATTGTATGACAATGAATACGCTGACCATGCTTCTTTGTTCTTTTCAAGTGCAACGTAGGTATCTCCTAAATGATTGTATGCGATAGCATCTTGACCAATATGCTCAGCCAATAACAATAGTTTTTCGGCAATATCAGGCTTATTTGCAACGAAATAAAACGTAGCCAAAAAATTTGTTGTCTGAGGATTGTTACTGTCAAAATTGTTTACTTTGCCAGCTAATTGAAAAGCTCTATCGCAGTTGCCTGATTGCCAGTACAGATATATCAAATCTTTGTACGCCGTGAGAGCGTTTTCATCCAAAGATATGACTTTTTCATAATTTTTTATTCCGGCATTTATACGTCCCGCTTTTAAATCAAAAACGCCTTGGAGAAAAATTTTATAAGCTTCATAATTTGCCGCTAACAAATTTTTGCTTAGGAATAACATACAACTTAAAATCAAAACCGATAATTTTCTGTCCACTTAGACAATTTCCTTAATCAATCGTAGCATTAGAGCATCTTCATTTTTATAATATCTTTTTCTAATGGCTATCTCTTCAAAATTGAAAAGTTTATACAAATTTAACGCTGCAGCGTTGCTTTTGCGTACTTCAAGAAAAATTTTGCCAGCGGCTTCCTTTTTTATATCTTCAAGCATGCTTTTACCTAAAGATTGTTTTCTAAAATCAGGGTTAACGGCTATATCAAGGATCTCTGTTTCGTCTGTGACAGACG
>JAIXNA010000096.1 GCA_020328135.1 Candidatus Endomicrobiellum dinenymphae | reverse complement strand
GCGCTGTTATACGTATCGGACTCTTTATTGTATTTATAATCACCCATGCCTTGGAATATCATACTAAGGCTTGAAGAAGACTCTTCCGCTTCCAATGCTATGGCATTGCAGCGATTATCTACACAACGATTCATTGTCGTTGGGTAATTGAGTCTTGTTGTATTAGATCCCAAAGACTTCCCATCTGCGCCGCTATTATTACTACACGAAGACAACGCAAAACTAAATAAAACAATAACGCTTACTACTTTCTTGAAGTTAATCACGCTAGCGCCCTTTTTGTTTTTATATTATAGATTTAAAGTAATACATTCATGTTGCGGTTTTGCCGTATCTTCTACTACGGATTTAATTCTAAGCGGAAAAAAAGTCTATTATGTGTTTGAGATCTTTCGCTATTTCCTTGAATTTTTTGAAGATTTTTTAGAATAGCTTACTTTTATTGTTTCAGTTGGAAGACCAATATCTTTTAATAAATCAAGAAATGGATCTGGATTAAGCTCTTCAACATTTACCATTTTTTTTACATCCCAATCCCCCTCCCTAGCAACTAAAATAGCGGCTGCAACAGCAGGAGCGCCAGCGGTATAGCTGATGGCTTGAGATTCAACTTCTTCGTAGCAGGCTTTGTGATCGCATACGTTATACAGAAAAAGCTCTTTTCTGCGCCCGTTCTTCATACCTATTATCAAATCGCCTATGCAGGTATTGCCAGTATAGTCTGGAGCAAGAGTTTTAGGATCAGGAAGGCAGGCTTTTACAACTTTCAGAGGCACTACTTCACAACCTTCAGCTGTTTTTACAGGTTTCTCTGACAGAAGTCCTATGTTTTTAAGGACATTGAAGCAATTTATATAATGATCGCTAAATCCCATCCAAAATCTTATTGAATTTGCATCAATATTTTTTGAAAGAGAATGAATTTCATCATGACCGGTCAAGTATATAGTCTGTTTACCAACTACAGGAAAATCATGCACCTTCTTTTCTGAATGAATCGGTTTACAAACCCACTGCCTATCTATCCACGTCCAAACTTTTAAAAATTCTCTAAAATTGATTTCAGGATCAAAATTTGTGGCAAAATACTTACCATGACTGCCTGCATTTACATCCATGATATCTATTGTATCTATCGTATCAAAGAAATGCTTTTTTGCATACGCTGCGTAAGCGTTTACAACACCAGGATCAAATCCTGCGCCTAAAATTGCCGTTATACCTTTTTCCCGACAACTATCTTCACGCTTCCACTCATAGTTTGCATACCACGGCGGATTCTCGCACACTTTATGTGGTTCTTCGTGAATAGCAGTGTCTATATATGCGGAACCGGATTCTATGCAAGCTTCTAAAATTGACATATTACAGAAAGCCGATGCCAAATTTACGGTAATGGAAATTTTAAGATATTTCATTAACTTTACCATCTCGCAAACGCTTAAGGCATCTACCTGCTTGGCTTGTATTTTTTTTGAAGTATCTTTATAATTTTTCTTACGTTCTATGCTTTCCAATATTTCCTGACAACTATCAAGCGAACGCGAAGCCAAATAAACATTCCCAAATAAATCATTGTTTTGCGCAAACTTATGAGCAGCAACATGCCCCACGCCGCCTGCTCCAACAAGAAGCACGTTCTTTTTTTCCATTTCGTATAATCCATCCTTTAGGAGCATCTGTCTTCAATTAGACAGTCTCGCGTATTTGTCATTGAAAGATTTTCGCTCTTCGCTGGCGCATCTACCGCCGCCACACTGTTTGTCGGGATGCAACTCTCAGACAAGTTTGTTACGCAGTTTTTTATTATTATCAACAGAGTCTTTGCTGTCTGTCAAGTCAAAACTAAACTCTTCTTTACAAAGCCGACGTTGTTTTTCCTTTTCGGACTCATCGTACGTCCATTGCTGCTCGCCGTTCCCTTCTTCTCGTTTTTCTTCTTCCTGCCACCGCTCCCGCTATCTTCTTCCTCATCTTTCATAAAATTCCTGCCATTCTCTTTCCCGTCTTTCTCCTTCCTGTCTTTCAAAATATTTCCACTTTTGGCTTTCCTGTCTTTCATCGCGCTTATGCTTTGCTTCTTCTGATGATGCGCAAACATCTTTTGTCTCTATTCCTTCGTTCACGAATCTTCCAATTACATCATGTACTTCAAGACCGCGCTTCTCCTTCTCTAACAATGCGCTTTTCGATGACCTCATGTTTGTGACGCAGTACCGCTGCATTATCAAACTCCTTCTCGCTACATGAACAACACACTAATTAAGCATTAAAATAACGCTTATTGCTTTCCTATTATTCGCCACAGATAAAACTCTCATTTTAACCCTTCGTTGAAAAAATTCACTTAATTTCATGACTTATCACAACGGTATTTCGTCCAATTAAGACAAAATTAGTTATTGTTGTTACAGCCTAAAAGCAGCTATATTTAAATACGCAGATGTAAATTTTTGTGAAACATGCGCACGTTGAACCTGATTCTTTCTGTACAGATCGCTAAAATTAACACATTGCGCAAAATCGAGGATAAATTTACAGAATCATACTAGTTTTATGATAAATCATTTAAGAAACCGTTATACAAAAACTTCTTTACAATTTCCACTTTTCCGTCAAGTCTCTTAACAACAATGGAAGGCATTTTAAGACCATTAAACCAATTTTTCTTAACCATCGTATATCCTGCCGTATCAGCGAAACGTATTATAGAACCAACTTTAAGTCTGTTTGCAAGTTTGTATTCTCCAAAAACATCGCCCGCAAGACACGACCTGCCGGCAATTATATATTCGTTTTTTCCAGATTTGGCGTTAATTTTAGCGGGTATTTTGTATATTAACAAATCCAACATATGCGACTCAATAGACGCATCAACAATAGCGATATCTTTTATATTTTTGACCACATCTAAAACGGTTGTAACAAGTTCGCAACTTTGAGTAACTGCCGCTTCACCCGGCTCTAAATAAATTTGAACATTATACTTTTCGCCGAAACTTTTTAGTTTTGCGCAAAATTTATCCAACGGGTAGCCCTCTTTTGTAAAATACAACCCGCCGCCAAGACTTACCCATTCAACTTTATTTAGAATTTTTTTATATTTTTCAGATATTTCATCAAGCATAGCGCTAAAGGTTTTAAAATCGTCGTTTTCGCAATTATAATGAAACGTTACGCCGCTTATTCTACTTAAAGCAGACATAATTTCTTTTTCAGAAGTTACGCCGAGTCTGGAATATTTTCTTGCAGGATTAGCTAGGTCAAAGTGAGAATAACTTATACGCGGATTTATTCTTAAGCCAATTTTTATGTGTTTTACTTTATTGTAAAATCTTTTAAATTGCGATACTGAGTTGAATATAATTTTATCTGAAATATGTTGAAGGGCTTCAACATCTTCTACGGAATAAGCGACGCTGAATGCATGCGTCTCTTTTCCAAATTTTTCATAACCAAGTTTTGCTTCATACAAAGAACTACTCGTTGCGCCATCCATATATTTACTCATCAAATCAAACACAGACCACGCAGAGAAACATTTCAAAGCTAAAACTGATTTAGCCCCGCTGCGCTCTCTTACGTATTGAATCTTTTTTAAATTCTTTAACAACTTTTTCTCATCAATTAAGTAATACGGCGTTTCTATTTCAGTATTCATTTTGTTTTATGTTCCATCGTAATTTTAGCTCGATTTATCATAATTTTATTATATGTTTTTACTATTACGGCGCCATTAATACCACAACACCGGCTTCGCCGCCATACATTTCAGAGAAAGTAGAACTAACTACAATTTTTTATTCCATTTTCTCGTTAAAGAATTAAAAACACATCAATGTACTAAATAGCCAAGGCATTTTCTTGGCGAATCATATCAAGTATGACGCCGAAAAGTCAGAAACTCTCCGCTAACTAATTGTATCAAATTAAATTCTTAAATTAACAATTCAATCCTAAAACCAATCAAAGATTACAAACAAAAAGAGATATTTTTAAAACAATATCGCAGCGAAGAAGTTTTAACGAATGGAACGGCTTTAAAGCATTAGAGTTTCAAAGGTACAACGAAACAGAGCGGTTAATCTTGTACTTTAGGTTACATCTTAGGATATTAAACAGAAAAGAGATATCAACAAAGACAGGCATACCTGAGTACAAAATAGAGAAATTTGTTAAAGCTATTAGGACTTATGAATATGGAAAGTATTCTAAAACCTCTGTTTCTTACTACATTCGTTAAATTAGGACTTATGGATACTAGAGGTTATTGTTCTAAAACAGATAGTTATTATGGGGCTTGAGGGATGGATTGACATCATCTGTTGCGGACGTAAGCCCACAACATCATCCTACGCGCTTGCTTCCTCCTTTGTGGTATTACTACAGTATTCATTTAACTAGACTAGATGTATATAGAAATCTCTTGTGAAACTTCGTGAAATCTTTTCAACTAGACATAACTGATGTTTTAAATTTCCCTACTTGTGAAACTTTTGTGAAATCCTTTTGTGAAATC
>JAIXNA010000095.1 GCA_020328135.1 Candidatus Endomicrobiellum dinenymphae | reverse complement strand
TGCAATAGTTATTGGGTTAGATGGAATACACAACAAAAGCCCTCTTCGTTATGAAGATGAATTTGTAAGACATAAAACTTTAGATTTGATAGGCGATCTATATTTAGCTGGTAAGCCTATAAAAGCCAAAATAGTCGCGCATAAACCCGGTCATCAAAATAACATAGGTTTCGTAAAAGAATTTTTAAAGAAAGCCGTTATTGAAAAGGATAAAGTTTTGGAAGATAAAATAGGCGCGAATACAGCGGTAACCGGAACAGAAAAAATATTAAATCACGAAGAAGTTTTAAAATATATACCGCATCGGTATCCATTTTTGATGATAGATAAAGTGAAAATAAGTAGTGTAGATACTTCAAAAGCTACAGGCTATAAATGCGTAAGCGGGAATGAAAATTTCTTTCAGGGACATTTTCCGAGCGCGCCAATAATGCCGGGAGTTTTAATTGTTGAGGCGATGGCTCAGACGTCTTGCGTTATGTTTCTTTCAAGACCTGAGATGCAAGGGTGTCTTGCATATTTTATGTCTATAGACAAAGCAAAATTTCGCAGACCCGTAAAACCCGGAGATGTTCTTGAATTGCGCGTAGAAATAATAAAAGACGGCGGTAGGCGCGGCAAAATGAAAGGCGAGGCTTATGTCGATGGAAAATTGACAACAGAAGCTGAGTTTGTGTTTGTTATTGTAGAGGAGCATCGATGATACATCAAACGGCCATAATAGATAAAAATGCGATGATTGAAGATAATGTAGAGATAGGACCATATACTGTTGTAGGTCCCGAGTCTGTTATTAAAAGTGGAACTAAAATACACGGGCAGTCGGTAATAGAGTATGCTGAAATAGGTAATAATTGCGAAATCTTTAATTTTTCATCTATAGGCAAACGACCTCAAGATTTAAAATATCAAGGTGAAAAAACAAAAGTTATAGTTGGCGATGGCACCACTGTTAGAGAATGCGTTACTTTAAACAGGGGTACAGCTGCGGCAGGACAAACCATTGTTGGTAAAAATTGTCTGCTTATGTCATGCGCTCATGTAGCTCACGATTGTATAATCGGGGACGGCGCGATAATCGGTTATTCGACAGGTATTGCGGGACATGTTGAAATAGGCGACTACGCAATTCTAAGCGCGAGTATAGGAGTGCATCAATTTTGCAAAATCGGCAAGTCGGTAATGGTAGGCGCTGGCGCAATGATTAATATGGATGTTATCCCCTATGTGACAGTTCATGGCGATAGAGCTGTTCTTGTAGGATTAAATCTCATAGGATTAAAAAGAAAAAAAATTAAGCTTTCTGAGATTGAAGATATAAAGTCAGCGTACAAAATATTGTTTATGTCTAAATTAACGCTTGAAGAAGCAATGTCTAAGCTTGACAAGTCACGGTCTCCTTATGTTGAAGATATTACAACTTTTATAAAGAATTCCCAAAGAGGTATTACAAGACCCGCCAAAACTATGGTTGGCTAGCCTTGTTTTGTACTGATATTGATATAAAGTTAGTCAGTCATAGAGAAAAGGTAAAAGTAAAAATGATTCATAAAACATCAATAATTGATAAAACTGTTGTTATAGGCGCAAATGTGGAAATTGGCCCTTATACAGTGATAGGTAGAGATGTTGTGATTGGCGAAGGCGCGGCGATAGGTTCAAATGTTTTTATAGAGTTTGCAGAAATTGGTAAAAACTGTAAAATTTACAATTCAGCTTCAGTTGGTACGCCCCCTCAGGATTTGGGCTATAATGGTGAATATTCGAGGGTATATATTGGCGACGGAACCACTATCAGAGAATTTGTAACTCTTAACAGGGGCACAAAAAAAACAGGCAAAACCATAATCGGCAAAAACTGTTATTTTATGATAGCGTCGCACGTTGCGCACGATTGTCGTATTGGCGATAATGTGATTATGGCAAATTATTCCGCGGCGGCAGGACATGTTGAAATAGGCGACGATGCTTTTGTAAGCGGACTAGTTGGTATTCATCAATTTACAAAAGTTGGTAAAGGCGCAATGACAGGTGTTGGAGCTGCTGTTACTATGGATATAATTCCGTATGCTTTATGCGCAGGCGATAGAGCAAGACTTGACGGTTTAAATTTAGTTGGTATGAAAAGAAGAAAAATGCCAATAGAGGAAGTTAATGCTGTAAAAGACGCTTATCGTATTTTGTTTATGTCTAAACTTTTGCTTAAAGATGCTTTGGCTCAAATAGAACAAATTGAATCTATGGCTGTGCGGGAAATAGTGGATTTTATAAAAAATTCTAAACGTGGTATAGCAAGACCTAAATGAATAAAAGACAAAGTAAAGAAGAGAATGATAACGGCTTCAATATTTTGGTCGCAGCATTAAAGAAAGAGAGCTTGATTTTTTACGCTGAAAGACAATGTGGAAAATTAAATTAACAATTACTTCGTTTTTTTTGTTGTGCCATGCTAGCCACAGGTAAAGACATTCGGGGATAAACTCCAGCGGGCGACACCCATGTGTTGTCGGTGTCTTTATGGTGTTTGTTTTTCGCGTTTGGAATGTAAAAGGTATTGTTAATAATGGAGAACATAGGGCTTATTGCAGGAAACAATAGATTCCCATTTTTGGTTGCCAAAGAAATAAAAAAAAACGGCGGCAGAGTTATTTGTATTGCATTAAAGGAAGAAGCAGACATTGAATTGGGAAAAGTCTGCGACAAAATTTTTTGGCTTTCAGTGGGCAAGTTCCAAAAAATTATAGATGCTCTTAAAAGCGAAAATGTAAAAACTGTTATTATGGCAGGGCAAGTAAAACACGTTACAATTTATTCTGCAATAGGCATGGATTGGCGCGCAATAAAAGTAATGGGAAGTTTAGTAAATAAAAAAACTGACACAATTTTAAAAACAATTGCAAGCGAATTTGACAAGGACGGAATACATTTGATACCGTCGCATATCTATTTAACTTCGTTGCTTGCTCCCAAAGGCTTAATATCTGGTAAAAAACTTTCTTCAGATGAAAATAAAGATGTTGAGTTCGGATATAAAATGGCAAAAGGTATAGCTGGTTTTGATATTGGCCAGACTGTTGTCGTAAAGGACAAATCAGTTCTTGCAGTTGAATCTGTGGAAGGTACGGATGAATGTATTAAACGCGCATACAAACTTGGCGGAGAAAATTTAATAGTTGTTAAAGTTGCAAAACCAAATCAAGATTTTAGGTTTGACGTGCCTGTGATTGGTATTGATACTATTGATACTTTAAGAGAAAATAGGGTTCGCGCAATGGCTATAGAAGCAGGCGTAACTTTGATGTTGGATAAAGAAGAAGTTATTGATAAAGCAAAAAAAGCGGGCGTGACTGTGCTTGGAATATAAAGTTAGTTGACGCTAGAGATACGATGATATGTAATAAAAAAGAGAGAGAAGATGAAGAAACTTTTATTTTTTTGCTGTTGCCGTTGACGTTGGCAATGGCTTCGCGCGCGCTTATATTTAATGGGACGAAACAAAATGTGTCTGTAAAATCGATGACACCGTATGGTAAAATTTACGTTGATGGCAACTATGTTGGCGCAGATGCGGCGTCTGTTGCGTTAACTCGAGGAGATAATCATACTGTTATAGTTAAAAAGGAAGATTACAACACTGAAACTGTTGATATAAAAAGTGGAGTTCAGGCGGGTTGGGTTGTTTTTGATGCGCTTCTCAACTGGTTTGTGTTTTTTATGGATCCGACAACTGGAGCTTGGTGTGGACTTGATAGGACAAACATAGCAGTAGATCTGGAACCTAAAAAATAGGAAAAGAAATGATAAATATAGCGTCTCCAATTATTGGACAAAAAGAAAGAAAATTAATTAAAGAAGTTTTAGATTCAAAAATTCTTGCAAGCGGTAAATATGTTGCGCAGTTTGAACAATCCTTTGCAAAATATTCAGGCGCAAAGTTTGGTATAGCAAACGCTAATGGAACGACATCTTTGCATACGGCTCTTTTAATGTGCGGTATTAAATCCGGGGATAAAGTTATTACAACTCCTTTTTCATTTATAGCGACTGCGAATTCTATTTTTTTTTGCGGCGCAAAGCCTGTTTTTGCCGATATTGATCCAAAAACATTTAATATAAGCCCCGTTGAACTTGAAAAAATGTTGAAAAAGGAAAAAAACGTAAAAGCTGTTTTGATAGTTCATTTGTACGGACTTCCGTGCGATATGGATGCAATCCTTAAACTCAAGAAAAAATATAAATTTAAGCTTATAGAAGATTCTTGCCAGGCTCATGGAGCTGAATTTAAAAAGAAAAAAGTAGGCTCTTTTGGCGACGCGGCGGCTTTTTCATTTTATGCTACAAAAAACATGATGACAGGTGAAGGCGGTATTACTTTAACAAACGATGAAAAGGCCGCCGCGTCGCCAAAAGAGCCTACTTTTTTCTTTTTAAATTCAGCTCCATGAGCCTGGCAAGAATCTTCTATAAGCTTAAATTTATATTTTTTCTTGAGTTTAAGGATTGCATCCATATCGTACGGACTTCCGTGCGATATGGATGCAATCCTT
>JAIXNA010000094.1 GCA_020328135.1 Candidatus Endomicrobiellum dinenymphae | reverse complement strand
TATTAACTACAGAACAATACTACGGACATTTAACGCCTAACTATTTTGATTCAACAATGCGACATTTTAATCCGTTTATAGAACATTTACAGAAAGACATTTTATTTTTACGATTTATCAACGCTGTTAAAAAGCAATAGACGGAGAGATAGGGATTCGAACCCTAGTTATCCTTTCGGATAAACAGTCTTTCCAGGACTGCGTCTTAAACCGCTCGACCATCTCTCCATCTAAAATTTGTATACAATCACAAAATCTACAGCTCTCTTAAAACTTATTGTAAAACTATCTCTGCATCAAGATGCGGTTCCGGAGCGCTAGCTGCCATTTTTTCTATCTTCAAAACTACACTTAGTTCGCAGGACTTAGCAATTGCTAAAGCTAAAAATTATTCATCCTTAAGTTCTTTGTCAACAACTATAGTAACACATGAATCTGACCAGACATTAAGCACTGTTTCCTCCATGTCTATCAGATTGTAAAACGGTAAAATGATGCCCATTAACGGTATAGGAATATTCATTGCCGACATTAAACTTACACTCATGAAGAAACATCCCATAGGCACGCCGGCATTCCCTATAGCGGCAAGCGTTGCTATCAATATCCAACTTACAACTGTAAATGAAGTAATCTCAACCCCACAGTTCTGCATCACATATATACATGTTGTGAATATAAAAGCAGCGCAACCATTCATATTAATAGTTGTGCATAAAGGCAAAATAAATCTACTTATTTTAGGATTTATATTAAGGTTTTTCTCTATCGTATCCATCGTCACCGGCAATGTCGCGTTTGATGATTTGGAAAAAAATGCGACCGATAACGCCGGAGACATAGCTTTAAACGCTTTTAAAGGGTTAAATTTCTTGTACGCCAACCACAAGGGCAAGACAATAATTCCTTGTGCTGCATTTGCAAGGAGTATAACTAAGAGATAACTTCCCAAACCCATAATATTTAATCCTTTTTTAAATTCTAAAGCGCTCGCTACGACAAATCCAAATAATCCAATTGGCATAACTTTCACTATAAATTTTGTTATCGTAAAAAAAATGCCCTGGATCCCTTTAAAAAATGAGACAACCGTATTCTTCGCAACTGTCTCGTTTATGAACCGAATTGAAATTCCAATGATAGCGCTTATTAACAAAACGCTTAAAACATTGTTTTCTAGGAAAGATTTTAATACGTTGTCAGGAATAATCCCCAATAAATATCTTAAATAAGTACCGGGCATCGTAATGTTTTGAACATGGATGTCTGTAGTCATAGTAATATTATTTGGTCGCACGATAAGATACAACATCGCCGCTATGGATGCAGCAAACACTGTTGTTGTTGTTGTGTAGAACCAGCTTTTCTTAAGCGCTTTTTTTATCATAGACCTGTCGGAATCATAGCTTGAAAGCGCAACTATAACAGACAAAGAAACTATCGGTACGCTAATAAATTTCAAAATTCTATTAAAAATCTCAGCACAGTATTGCCCAACCCGTTCCAATAATGCTATTCCTGACATTCCACAAACAATACCCAAAAATATTGCAATCAAATAAAACCAAATACTTTTTACCAGTTTGTTGCTGCGACCGTCAGACATAAACCTACCCTCTAATCGATTCTGGCGCGTCTTATTTTGCTATGCTATCATGACAGCTTCTTCCTGCAAACCAATCGTTTCACAAATAATCACCATGCCTTGACACAAGTCTCCATGTAAAAGCGTATTTCGTTAATCGTCATTACCTTAAAAAATTGACCTAAGTAATTTAAAAACGGGAATCCAAATGTTGCAAAGTTAAAAACTATTTCTCGCTTAGTTCTTTGTCAACAACCATGGAAACATCGGAAATCCAGATGAAAACTGCTGTTTGAAAAGCTGAAATAAAAACATTTAGAAAGGCATTTCGTTTTATTTCTCTCAATAATCGCGTTGTCGGTATTTTCCATTCTCTTATACGATTTCTTGATAATTTGCCCAGTATTTTCCATGAATAATTCTCCGCTGTTAAAAATAAATATACTTAGTAATCCAATCAATTTTTTCTTAAATCGTAGCCATTGTATCAAATCCGAGATTATCAAACAATCATCCGCAACAACCCATATAACGGACAAAACAAAGGTTTAATTATGAATTTGTATGCTATAATACCACAATATGGGCATACACAAAAGTCTACTGCTATTATTTTTTATGCTTATGCATCAGTTTTCGTATTGTAGCGCCGCCGTGCATACTAAAAAAATTGACAACTCTTATTGCGATCCTTCTCCTACAGAGTCTATATCTCATGAGGAAAGCGAACGTTTAGTATCTCAAATATCAAAAGCTTTATCAAATGCGCAATCTGATGCAACCGCTAAAACCGAAATCTTAGAAGCTGAAATACACTATGAAAAGTCTATAACCGTATTTAAGACGGGTGATTTTGCGAAAGCGAAAAAGTATTTTGATCTTTTTGTTGAAAAAATTAAAATGGCAAATATAGATCCAGGATTATATTTTTTTATTTTTGACGATGTTGGCGAAATTATTACAAAACTTAAAAGAATTTATTCTTCAAGCAGCGCTATGATTTCTTCAAGTTTAAATGGTTATGCTATTCCAATGTCAATTGAAAATAATGACATTGTAGAAAAATATATTTCCGTTTACTCTTCCAATAAGGCAGTAAAAAAAGCCCTCGAAAAAAGTGGCGCTTACAAAAATATCATATTGAAAACTTTGAGAGATTTCAACTTACCCGAAGAGCTGTTTTACTTGCCTGTGGTTGAAAGTTTCTACAACATAAACGATGTCGGAAACGTAGGAGAAATAGGACTATGGCAAATCATGGAGCGCAGAGGCAGAGCATTGGGACTGCAAATAAATTATTGGATAGACGAGAGAAAAGATCCTGAGAAATCCACAGAAGCGGCGTGTTTATATTTAAAACAATTATACATCATGCTAAATGATTGGCACCTAGCGCTTGCAGCTTACAACAGAGGAGAGTTTGGACTTATCCGCGACATGAAGTCTTCTAATGCAACAAATATTTCTGAAATGATTTCAAGAAAAGCAATCCCTAAAGAAACTCAAAGTTATATCCCCAAATTTATAGCAGCTGTGACTATTGGAAACAATCTTGAAAAATACGGTTTTAAAGACTTGAAGTATGAAGAGCCTTTAGAATATGATAAATATCAAACAAATAAAATCATAGACTTAAAAATCGCAGCTCAATGCGCAGAAACAACTGTTGAAGAAATAAAAAGACTTAACCCCGCGCTAAAAGCATGGAGCACTCCTCACGGATATCCCAATTTTGAGCTAAAAATTCCCTACGGAAGCAAAGGACGATTTATAAAGAATATAGCGCTGGTAAAAGATTTAAATCCTTCCCCGGAACTTATAAAACACAAAGTGGTAAAAGGAGAATACATAGAAAAAATCGCGGCAAAATATAGAACTACCGCAAAAGAAATTTATAACGATAATTCAAATTTGTCCAAACAAAAATATTTAAGACCGGGGCAGATTATACTTATTCGCCCAGGTAAAAAATATTACAATAGTTGACGTCTAATTCCACTCTCTCTTCGATAAAGACATTTGAAAACTCAAGTATAAATGACGAGATTCGCCAATACCGCGTCCCCGCCAGACTAACGTCTGCCATCTCTTTTGTAAAAATGGTAATAAAAACGTTGTGGTAGTTCCTCTTTCTATGAAAGGGGCGACAAGTAAAACCGTCGGCGTGTGAAGAGGCGTTGCTTTTTCTCTCCTGTCAGTTGCCGTACTATTCTTTTTCTAGAGTTATTACTGCTATCTCGCTAGAGTTGAACAACCTCATAGGAGGTCCCCATACGCGTGTCCCTGAAGTTATATACATGATTGAGCCATTGTCATAATACAAACCATAGTTATACTTCATAAAAAATTTTCTAACTATAACAATAGGAGGTATTTGTCCCGCGTGCGTATGACCGGAAAGTTGTATTATTCTTACGCCTTGTTTTGCAACTTCATCAAAAGATTCAGGATGATGACTTAAGAAGATTACCGGATAATTTTTATCGATACTTTTTAAAGATTTTGAAATATTTACTGGGCTTTCATAATTTTCATCTTTTATTCCTGCAACATTGACTATATTGTCAACCAAAACACTCTCATTTTGAAGAGCTTTAAATCCTAATTTTTGAAGCATTGAAAAATAGCCTTTAACGCTTGTATAATACTCGTGGTTTCCGTTAACTGCAAAAACTCCGTATTTTGCTTTTAATTTTTCAAAACCGTAATTGAGATACTTATCATTTTTATCAATATCTATATCTATTACATCGCCAGTAATAACTATCATATCAGGGTTAAGCGCCATAACTTGGTCAAAAATTTTATTCATGATTTTGGTCGAAGTGAACTGACTGATATGTATATCTGAAAGCTGTACTATTTTTAAAGAATTAACGGGAAGATTAGGAACATTTATTTTTATTTCTTCATCTGAAAAAACGATACCACAAAATAATTTTACTTTTTTTGGCAAGCCTATGGTCCCCACATTTTCCCTCATTCCATTTTATT
>JAIXNA010000207.1 GCA_020328135.1 Candidatus Endomicrobiellum dinenymphae | reverse complement strand
CGATTTATCAGAATTGTTGAAAAATGAGTTTCAAGAAAAACGCACAATGGATTTTATAATTCCAAATAAAGAAAATCCAAAAATAATCATTGAAAGTTCTTTTCTTGTAACCACTTCTTCGGGACAAGGCGATAAATCAAAAACAGAATGCAATATCAAGAAACTAATTCATAGATATTACCCCATGGCAAAATTTATAGGTTTTATTGATGGTAWAGGCTGGTATGTAAGAAAGAGCGATTTAAAAAGGATGGTTGGCGCTTATGATGAAGTGTTTACATATCACAAGACAGAAATTAATCGTTTTAGTAAGTATGTTGAAAAGAGGATTAAGTGATAAAAGCTTACATTGATACTATAACTGCTGGTAATTGTTTGGATTTATTAAAAAGGTTGCCTGATAATAGTGTTGATATGGCGTTTGCAGATCCTCCTTTTAACCTGAAAAAGAAATATGGTAAGTATAATGATCATTTAAAAAATCAAGAATATCTTGACTGGTGTAAGATGTGGATTTTAGAATTAGTAAGGATAACAAAACCTACAGGTTCAATATTTTTGCATAATATTCCTAAATGGTTAATTAGATATTCACATTTTTTAGATGATGTAGCTAGTTTTAAACATTGGATAGCGTGGGATGCGCAAACAGCTCCGATGGGTAAGACATTACAACCTAGTCATTACGGGATATTGTTTTACGCAAAAGATTCAAAAAAGTTAATTTTTAATGAACTTCGATATCCGCATAAAAGAACGAGACAAGCGAATATGCTAGCAAAAGATTATGGCGGTAAAAAGTATTTATTACATCCTTATGGACCATTAGTTTCTGATGTATGGACTGACATTCATAGAATAAAACATAGTAAGTACCGAGATACTCATCCTTGTCAGTTGCCCATTCATTTACTCGAGCGGCTTATTTTAATGGCAACAAATGAAAATGATATTATTCTAGATCCTTTCGTAGGAACAGGAACTAGAATAATATCATTTTCATTTGTTGCCCATTCATTTACTCGAGCGGCTTATTTTAATGGCAACAAATGAAAATGATATTATTCTAGATCCTTTCGTAGGAACAGGAACTACAACTATTGCTGCAAAAAAATTGGGCAGACACTATATAGGGTTTGACGTTGACAATGATTATGTAGATATAACAAAAGATAAATTAAATAATGTTGAATCTAATTCAAAAATTGGTAATTCTTGGGTAAGTTTTTATTTAGATGAAATAGTTACATTAAGGGATAGAGATTGGAATGATATAAAACAGTATTTTTATATTCCTACGAAAATACAAGATATTGATAGATTCCAAATAATTTTAAAACATGAATCAAAAAAATATTCCAAATTATTGCGCAAAAAAAATGAAATTGGCGATTTATTTCTTTTTGAAGAAAAAAAGAAATTTAAAACGATA
>JAIXNA010000093.1 GCA_020328135.1 Candidatus Endomicrobiellum dinenymphae | reverse complement strand
TGGCTATATCTACCAATTTTCAAGTACATGAAACGATTTTTACTCATGACAGAACGACACTCCGTTCGCGACAAAAATCGTTTCATGTACTTGAAAATTGGTAGATATAGCCAACTCGCTTTAAATTGCGCCATCGGCGTCTTTGCGAGGAATGAAATGACTAAGCAAGTCTTCCATAGCCAACCAGCCTTATATTGATACAATTGCGCTATTTAAATTTACAGAAAAAGGAAGTATCCGTAGGGTTAGCTCAAAAATAGCGCGTTGTATCGTTGGACTTCCTAACTAACAAGAGGAATGAGCTGTTGCTTTTTGTCAGTCAGTCTAGCATTGCATCTATTTTTGAGCTAACGCATAGAGCAACTTAAAGCGATTTGGCTATATCTACCAATTTTCAAGTACATGAAACGATTTTTACTCATGACAGAACGACACTCCGTTCGCGACAAAAATCTTCGATGATAAACTCCGCCTGACGGGGTATTTATATATTTAAATAATGTTTTTGTTGTGGAAACGCTACACTTTTCAGAAAAAGTGGAATAAAATGGGAATTTACTACAAAGTTTTTGTCAGAGTAGTTTATGCAGCTTTTGCAACTTCAACTAATTTTTTAAATGTCGCATTATCGCTTACTGCAATTTCTGCAAGCATCTTCCTGTCTATTACAACATTAGCTTTTTTAAGTCCCGAAATAAATCTGTTATAGGACATTCCTTCTTCTCTTACTGCTGCATTAAGGCGAATTATCCAAAGAGTTCTAAAATTTGCTTTATTATCTTTTCTTCCAGTATAGGCATAATTAAGAGATCTTTCTACCTGCTGAATAACCATTCTCCAGCGGTTTTTTTTTGTAGCATAAGATCCCTTTGCAAGTCTAAATATTTTTTTCTTTCTCTGCCTAGTATATACAGCGCTTTTCGTACGCATCTTAAATCTCCTTAGGTTATATAAATGACACTATTAGAAGCCATATGGCATAATCTTTTTCATCGTTTTCATATCTGAATCTGCAACTATCACAGATTTTCTCGATTTTCTATTTTGATTACCGGAATCTCCAGTCATAAGATGCCTCTGCCCGGGTTTTTTATACTTAACTTTCCCTGTTCCTGTAACTTTAAAGCGCTTTTTTGCGCCGCAATGCGTTTTCATTTTAGGCATTTTTTTCTCCCATTGATTGCAACAGATCAAATCATGTTTACAAAGTCCAAACATGATGTGTTGTAAATGTTTGTTTTCTACTTTACTTTCTTTTTTGGAGCCAACGTTAAGAACACTCTTGTACCCATTGAAGAAATTCTTCCTTCCGTTTCTGCAATGTCAGACAAAGCTTCTTTGATTTTATCTATAATTTTAATTCCCAAATCTTTGTGTTGCATTTCCCTTCCGGAAAACATTGCAGTAAGCTGCACTTTATCTCCACCATCAATAAAACTCCTGGCGTGTTTAATTTTAATTTCCAAATCATGCGCGCCGATACGAGGTCTTATTCTAACTTCTTTTATATAAGAAATCTTCTGCTTTTTCTTTGCTTCTTTTTCTTTTTTCTCCATTTCATACTTAAATTTGGAGAAATTGGTTATTTTGCATACAGGCGGACTTGCCTGAGGAGAAATTTCCACTAAATCTAATTCTTTAATTTGCGCTCTTGCTAAAGCATCAGTTGTTTTTACTACTCCCATCATTGCCCCATCAGAATCTACAAGCCTTACCTCAGGCGCTCTGATAAATTGGTTTATACGAAATCTTTTGTTTTCGACGACTCCTCCTCTTGGCATTTAGGACATTGTCCCAGCCAATTTTTGATAAAAAAATCAGGGGCGGAATATAAACTCCGCCCCGTAAATACAACAAACGCAAAAGAACACTACTTTATATTTTTAACCTTTTCCCTCAAACCACGCGCACGCGGCGGGTGAAGATGAGCCGGGACGGCTGCTTTCTGTACTGGTCTGTCGTATAAATTCTACAATAAGCGTCTTGCTTTATCAAATTTCTCCTGCAAAAAAGTATTAACGTTTTGAAAATTGGAAACGCTTTCTTGCTTTTGGTCTTCCTGATTTCTTTCTTTCTACCATTCTTGAATCCCTGGTTAAAAGACCTTCTTTTTTCAATGCTGCTTTTGAAGGTTCGTTAAGTTGTAAAATTGCTCTTGCCAAGCTGTGGCTGATAGCCCCTGCTTGTCCGCTGATGCCACCGCCACCGACATTAACATAAACATCATAACTCTTCATTCCTTTCCAAACTTCTAAAGGCTTCAAAGCTAATTTCTTAAGTCTTTCCAAACCGCCAAAATATTCACCCACAGTTTTATCATTGATTACAATTTTGCCGCTGCCATCTGAAATTTTTGCTTTGGCAACTGCATTCTTTCTGCGTCCTACGCTTAAATAAGAAACATTACTCATTTTTTCTCCCTCTTCACCGACGCCGCTAACTGCGCGCTATGCGTATGTTTATCATCTCTAAATACTCTCAATCTTGTAAGTTGCTTGTCAGCAAGCTTATTTTTAGGAAGCATTCCTTTAACTGCAGCAAATAGAGCTTTTTCGGGGTTTTCAGTCATTAAAACAGAATAAGGCGTTAATTTTGCTCCGCCGGGATACCCTGAGTACGTAAAATATGTCTTTTGATCAAGCTTTTTACCTGTAAGAACAATTTTACTTGCATTCGTAACAACCACAAAATCACCACAATCTATATGGTTAGTATAGAAAACTTTATTTTTACCTCTTAAAAGTCCCGCTATTTCAACCGCAAGTCTGCCTAAAACCCTATTACTTGCATCTATTAGGCGCCATTTTCTTTCAACTGCATCTTGCTTCGGTAAATAAGTCTTTTTATTCATCTTTCGAAACCTTGCCCCATTAAAAATTATATTTCTTGCTACGACCACAAAAACACACCGGTCCGCTCTTCGTTGTCATCCTCAAAACCAAGACCTTCTAGGATAAACTCGTTCTGTCGTCGCTCCTATGAAAACGAGAATCCATGTTAAACATCAAAAAGAGGATCTCCGATTCCTGTAGATGACAACTAAAGCGCGAACACACCCTAACTGTCTAGCGCGCAATCTATCAAACCTTCAGCGAGGCAACTAAAGTTTTAACAACAACATCCCGATCATTGTACACATTTAAGTACATAAAAAGCAAACGATGCAGAACAAACTACAAAACACAGGACAAGCATTAGCGATAATAAACTAGCTCAGTCGAAAGATAAAAACGAAGTCAATATATAAAATCGGCTTCGTTAATTAAAAATTTATTTGTTTTTGCCAACAATTTTAAAAACTTTTGTTGAACAATGGGGGCATACTCCAGAAATAGCTTTTATACCATTTTTCATCACTATATTCCGAGGATCCTTTACTTCAACTTGCTTTTTACATTTCATGCATCTTGCTTCTGCCATAATAATATCCTCCATTTTTTTACCACCCGTAACCAGGCAAACTTATGTTGACATATCGCTCCAACCAATACAAAGTTATTTAACTACAATTAGCTCTCTATAATAGAAGCGGGCGATGGGAATCGAACCCACATCACAAGCTTGGGAAGCTTGGGTTTTACCACTAGACTACGCCCGCGCTTTCTTATATTTTCTTGCCTGTCCGTCAGATTCTATACTTTTTTTCAATATGTGTCAATTTTGCTTTAACTAACTCTAATGCTTCCGCGGTGGTAGATACTTCACATTCTTGATGAGCTTCTACAGCAATTTTTAACAATTCTCCAATCCACGGACCCGGTTTTAAGTTCAATTTTTTCATTATTATGTTGCCATCTATAATTTTTGGAAGAGGTTTTGCATTTTTTAATTCGTAATAATACTCTAACAAATTTCTTACAGATTTTTCCTGAAGTTTTAACTCCCTATAAGAAAAAACTTTCAGCGGTTTATAAGAGCGCCAATCTGCCATTGCAATAATAAGCAAGTCAGGAGTATTCTTGCCGATATCTCTAAAAAACTTTAATGAAGCTTTTTTTGTAACAATATTGTTTCTAGTTAAAGTTGACGGACGCATATGATGCTTTACTAAAAACATTGCAAACTCAATATCCTTTTTTCCACATTTAAGCGGACTCATAATTTCTTTCATTTTTTTCGCGCCGCGTTCTTCATGCTCAAAAAAACGCATTTTGCCGTTCTCAAAAGATGCGGTTTCTGGTTTTGCATTGTCATGAAATAATGCCGTAAATTTTAATAGCCCAGTCCTTGTAACATTCTCAGAAAAGAGACAACTATCGCCAAAATGTTTTTGCATATCAACAAAATTTGACGGAAAGTATTTTTTTAGGTTGCTTAGAATATTTTCAATAGACCTCATAGTTTCAAAAGAGTGCTGAAATAAACCGCCCTTATGATAATAATATTTTTTGCGGGCTTTTTTCATTTTGTTAATTTCAGGAAAAAGTTCTGCAAGAAGCCCGCATTTGTCCATTTCGTCAATTAAAACTACGGCATTTTTTACTGTCAATACTCTAAAAAATTCATTTTTTATTCTTTCAGGAGCAACCGCGCTTATAAGTTTTGCGTTTTGCTTTATTTGCTGCAATGTTTTTTTTGAGAATTTAAAATTAAATTCT
>JAIXNA010000017.1 GCA_020328135.1 Candidatus Endomicrobiellum dinenymphae | reverse complement strand
AAAAAAGCTTGTCCTGCAATAAGGCTTTCTATCAATGGAAAKGGAAGATGTAATTTACAAACTTTGGAGCCACCGGACATGTAATTTTAACAAAAAGCGGATTGGTATTCGAGAAATTCATAATGAAAATATGTTTTTATCGTTAAATTTAAAACTTGCGCTTTCGCTAGAGCAATTAAATAAAGGATTATTGAGACAAATTAATAATTTTGGTCAGTGTCAAATTAAAGATTTTCTTCTATGCTTAATGTTGATCTTGATTTTTGCAGCGCTGCCGGGAAAGTTATACAGATAATGGGCGATCCTTTGGCAGATGAGTTTAAAAATGTTTTATCAAAAATTTTGACAAGGTACGATAAGCAGTTGACCTTAACAGAAATGGCTCGTAAAACCGACGTTGAACAGCTTGGCTTTTATAAGAATAATTAATATGTCGCTTGAGTCGGCGGCGGCAGGAGCGATCGATGCTTTAAAACGTTTAGCCGTTTCGTTAAGGAATGAAAAATTTTCGTATGTTGAGAAGAAAGCTTATGAAGTTCCTGTAAAAATTCTTATACCATTGGTTTGTTGGTATTTAAGATTATTTTTATAGTTATGTTTGGACATATTGCAATTAATTTTATAGTCAACTAACTTTGATATCAACAGACTTCTAATTTAAGGTGAGATTTTTATGGCAAAACGATTGTTTAGGTTTGTATTGTGTTTTTTGCTTGCTATTTTTGCGTCGGGTTGTGGTGAGAATGGCAACATCTTTTCGTGGACGCATCGTTCCGGTAGTAGTAGTTCAAGCGACTCTTTAATGTCAGATGCCGCCTCAAAAATGAAGAAACAAGAATATGCTAAAGCTGCAGATCTGCTTGAACGCGTAGTGAGAGAAAAACCCGGCGACGAAGCAGCGGTGATGAAATATGCTTCAGCATGTATAGCTGATACTTTAGATTCAAACATCGCCTCAAATATTTTAACAAAAATTGTAAATAACAATAACGATATCTCGGATTTATCATCAAATATTTCTGACGAAACAATAAATAAAGCTGATAAAGTGTTCCATAAGTTGGTAAAAGATCCGGATATGTTTCCCCTGTTGTTTGGCGCAAATCCACCAATAAGCGCTAATACAAATTTCAGCGCAGCAACTATTTATATTATGTCAGGCATATTTTCTGCTGCAAATAATCCTGGTATAAAACAATATATTAATGCCGACGGATTTATTGATATTAATAGGCTTAGTCATCCTTCTGATAATCCTGCAGTTGCATCGGCAGTACGCGATATGAAAGACAAAGCCTTGGAAGCTGTGAATTGTTTAAATAATATTGAACGTCAGAATCTGAGCGCTAAAAAATTAAAATCGAGATTGGAAGAGTTCATTCGTAAGTCAGATTCATGGTTGGCAGACAAAGAATAATAATATTGCGATAATACATCATAGGATTACATGAAGAATAAAATTGTGTTTTTAACGATTTTGGTTTTGCTTTTTTCTTCGATGGTTTTTGCATCGCAATTAGAAAATAGGGCGATGAAAAAAGGTTTGCGCCCTATGAGTATGGGCGGTGCTTTTACGGCTATTGCAAACGACGACAATGCATTTTTTTATAATCCCGCGGGAATTACTTACATAAACAATTTTTTGATTCAACCGTTTTCTCTTGATATTGCCATAACTGCCGCAGTAATAGATTCTTATAATTTTTATTCCAATAATAAAAGCGATATATTGCATTTTAATAAACTTGATGAGGCTCAACAACTCAAATTTGCTAAGAAGATATCGGATCAAGCGTTAAATCTTTATCCTTATACCTTTGTTTCGATTCCAAATATTTTGTTTATTACAAGCCCTATAGCTGTTAAAAAGAACTATTTAAATTTTGGTTTTGGCGTCTTTTCTTATGCAAACGCAAATGCAAATTTTAATAACAGTCCGCCAATATATTCTGTATCGTATGATCTCGAGGCTACTGGACTTGGAATTCTTCCTGTTGCCTTTAAAATTTATTCGCTTGAAAAGATAAAAATACCGGGGGCGTTATCTTTAGGTGTAAATTTTAAATATATGCACAGATTTAAAAATGCTAAAGACGAGGTTTCATTGGTCGACTTACCAGAATATAATTTTAAAAATAAATTTCTCCACGGGCCGTCTTTTGGAATAGATTTCGGCGCGATATATCATCTTAATTCTCGCTGTAATTTTGGATTAATGATAGCTGATATTTATAATTCCGGCATAGAGTATAAAAACTTTTGTTGTAATTCAAACAAGCCGGACGCTGCAAGCGAATATAACGCAAGAATAAATCCGGAGTTTAATTTAGGCGTTGCATACTATCCTGAAAAGTTCTATTATTGGCCGGGGAAATATTTGAAAACAAATGATAGACTTGCTTTAGCGTTTGATTTGACGGATTTGGCAAATTCTAACGAGACGTTCATTAAGACTCCTTTCAAAAAAACGCATATAGGAGCTGAATACAAATACAATCTATTTGTTATAAGAGCGGGTTATAATTCAGGTTATCCTACAATTGGCGGTGGAATAGTTACAAATGCAATACAGCTTGAATACGCGTTTTACGGAGAAGAAAAGGGTCTATATCCTGGACAAGATCCAGCATGGTTTCACAGAGTATTATTTTCTGTTAAGATAGGACGTAATAAAGGGAAAATACAGTAAAGCAAAAATAAAACAAGAAGAAGAGTACGAAAACAAGCAGGATAATAAAGTTGTCGCTGAGCATAGTCTTTGAGTTGTTCTTGAATTGTTGTGCCTTTATTTTCATTTGCCTTCGATAATGCAGCTTGTACTAAATCAGGATTTTCTGAAATTTCAAATATGTGAGCATTTTTTCAAAATCTTTTTTTATTCTATTAAACGGCATAAGCATAAGCAGTTTAGAAAGAAGATAAAAGATTATGATAATGATGATTGCAACTGTTGAGGCAATAGTGTAGTATTTTAATCCCCAGTATTTTGCCATTTCTTTTGTTTTTTTCGAATTGACCCCACGCAAAATAAAGTGTAATTATTCATAAGAGGTTGTGAGAGTAGTAAAAATCTTCATTGTTAGGGATTTGCTGCAAAAGTTCTGTTTTTTGTCTTACTGCTTTATTGTAAATCTCGGTGTTTTTTTCTGTATTCCACTCGTTGGTATTATTGTGTATAACAACTCACGCGCCCTTGTTTACTAATTGTAAATCGGAGCATACTTTTTTATGCGATTTAATTTGGATATTGTTTATTTGGATAAAGAAAATAAAATTATAAAAATTATAAAATCGTTGAAACCTTTTGAAGTGGCGCTTTCTGCGCGCAATGCAGTTTCAATTCTTGAAATCCCTTCAAATATGTCTAGTCCATCAAAATTGGTAATAGGAAAAAACTGATTGATTTTTAAACGAAAAATCAAATTTATTATTTTGACTGTATTTCAAAAAATGATACAATTTGATATACGTAGTCGCAGATGTATTAGCGGCGACGCGACAGTGTCGTAAGTCTTGCGCGTATATAGTCAAATAGCTTTAGGTTGCGCCGCTATATTTGTAGTGAATTCCCCTTTTTACAAAAGAAGGTGGCGGCAGGCGCAGCCTGACGAGGTATTTAAATTTGAGCGCCCTTAACTATAGCGCAACCTAAAGCGATTTGACTATAGTGGAGGAATTACAATAAATGGAAAGGAAAGAACTAGGGCAACCACAAGAACAACAGTCAACCCCTATCGAGCAAATCGTTCAGCAGAGAAGGCAAAAAGCTAGAGATTTTGTAAGCGTCGGGATAAATCCTTATCCTGCAAAATATGCTTTAGATAAAAATAATGCCGATATACAAAGAGAGTTTATTAATCTTGAAAAAGAACAAGTTGCCGATGTAAAAGTTAAAGCTGCAGGAAGAGTTATGACTTACAGAAATATGGGTAAAGCGGCTTTCTTGGATATAAGAGATGGGTATGCAAAAATTCAAATATATGTCAGAGCGGATAAAGTAGGGGCAGACCAATATAAGCTTTTCAAAAATATGGTTGATACTTCCGATATTATAGCTGTAAATGGAATTCCTTTTAGAACTAAAACAAATGAACTTAGCATAATGGTTGAAAGTTGGACTATGCTCACAAAAGCGTTTAGATCTCTTCCTGAGAAGTGGCACGGACTTAAAGATACGGAAACAAGATATAGGCAAAGATATTTAGATTTAATTGCAAACAGCGATGTAAAGGATGTGTTTATAAAGAGGAGTATGATTATTTCTGCTATAAGACACAAGTTGGAAGATCTTGGTTTTATAGAGGTAGAAACACCAATGCTGCAGTCTCTTGCCGGAGGAGCAAATGCAAGACCTTTTGTAACGCATCACAATGCTTTGAATATAGATTTATTTTTAAGAATAGCACCGGAACTTTTTTTAAAGCGTCTTGTTGTGGGCGGAATGGATAGAGTTTTTGAAATAGGAAGAAATTTTAGAAATGAAGGCATAGATAAGAACCATAATCCTGAATTTACTATGTTGGAACTTTATCAAGCCTATTCAGATTATAATGACGTGATGGATATTACGGAGACATTAATTAAGGCTGCAGCAGAGAAAATAGGGACTTCTATAAATTTAGAATTTAGAAGGGCAAAAATGTTTGATTTGATAAAAGAATACGTAGGACTTGAATTGCTTCCTTACATTGAAAGCGGGAAAATGTTTGATCAAGTAAAACATTTAAATCTCGATTTGCCGAAAAATGCAACCGATAAGAAGATTCTAGATCAGCTTTTTGATGAGAAAGTTGTGCCCAATTTAAAAGATCCTACTTTTGTTATAGATTATCCTGCTGTTTATTCTCCGCTTTCAAAGGTTAAATTCGATAGACCTGAAATAGCGGAACGTTTTGAGCTTTACATTAATGGAATGGAAATAGGCAATGCTTATTCCGAGCTCAACGATCCTGAGTTGCAAAAAATAAGATTCGTGCAGCAGATGGAAGCCAAAAAGAAGGGCGACGACGAAGTGATGCCATACGATGAAGATTTTATTTTTGCGCTTGAACAAGGTCTTCCTCCGACTGGCGGTTTAGGAATAGGTATAGACAGACTTGTCATGGTTTTAACCGGAGTAGAGTCTATTAGAGAAGTTATAACATTTCCTGCAATGAGGCCCGAATAAGGTTTATGAGTATGATGTCTGTTGAATTTTTTGTGGCGCTGAGATATTTAAAAGCGAGAAAAAAAGGTTTTTTTTCGTTGATCACTACTTTTATTGCTATAGGCGGTACTACTTTGGGAGTATCGGCTCTCGTTATAACGCTTGCAATCATGAGCGGTTTTCAAAATGATATAAGAAGTAAAATTTTAGGGATACAGTCGCACATAGTTGTTACAAGGATTGACGGAGAATCGTTTAAAGATTATGTTTCAATTGAAAATAAAATCAAAACAAATAAATCTGTAGTAAGCGTTTCTCCGTTCATACGCAAGCAAGGCGTTATCAGAGGTTTTGAGTCCGCATCTTCAACCGGTATAGTAATAAAAGCAATAGATTATGCAAAAGAAAATGCCATTCTAAACTTTTCAAAACAAATAACAATGTCAGATATGGGTTTTGATGATAAAAAAATTGGGGAAAGAGCGATTATTTTGGGAAGCGAGCTTGCAAAAAGCATTGATGCAAGCGCAGGGGATCAGGTAATTTTAATGTTTCCGGGCAGTTTTGGTAATATACCTAAGATGTATAAGTTTACTGTTGCAGCTTTAATACAATCCGGAATGTATGATTTTGATTCTTCTCTTGGTTTTATTGATTTGGACGAGGGGCAGAAATTGTTTGCTATACCTGAGGCCGCAACTGGTATTGATGTTCATACAAATAATTTTGATACGGCTGTTACAACTGCCGGACAATTGCAAAAAAAAATATCTTATCCGTACAGGGCAAAAGCTTGGATTGAGATGAGTAAAAATCTTCTTTCCGCTCTTAAGCTTGAAAAAATTATGATGTTTATTATTTTAGGGCTTATAATTCTTGTCGCTGCATCTAACATTATTTCTAATCTGTTGCTTTTAAGCGTTCAAAAATCAAAAGAAATAGGCATAATGTCCGCTATGGGTTTCACAAAATTTTCTATTGCCAAGGTATTTTTTTATGAGGGTCTTGTTGTTGGGTTGATTGGTACTATTCTCGGTATTATGCTAGGATTAGCTATAAGCGCTGTATTAAAATATTTTGATATATTTAAACTGCCTCAAGGCGTTTATTATGTAGATAAACTCCCTGTCGCAATAATTCCCACAGATATAGCGATGGTTGCTTTAAGCGCGTTTGTTATCACCGCGATAGCGGGGATTTATCCGGCGTATCAGGTTTCAAAACTTGATCCTCTTGAAGCAATAAGGTACGGATGATGAATATAAAAGCTGAAAATTTAAGTAAAAATTATAAGAAAAAAAACTCGCCTGATGTCGAAGTATTAAAAAATATACAAATTGAAATACCATCCGGACTTAAGATTGCTTTGACTGGTCCGTCAGGCGTGGGCAAAAGTACATTAATTCATATTTTAGGACTAATGGATAGACCGACATCAGGGAAGGTTTATATAGATGACATTGACTGTTTTTCTGAGAACGATAAATATTTATGCGATATGAGAAAAAAAAATATAGGGTTTGTTTTTCAATTCCATTATCTTATGCCTGATTTTAACGTTTTGGAAAATATTCTTATTCCTGTGTGGGATGACAAGAATGCAAAATTTGAACAGGCTCAAGACATTTTAAAGAAAGTTGGGCTTCTGAATAGACAGAACCATTTTCCCAATGAACTATCCGGGGGAGAACAGCAAAGAGCGGCGCTCGCAAGAGCGTTAATTAATGATCCTAAAATAATTTTCGCAGACGAACCTACCGGTAATTTAGACAGAACTGCAGGTCTTGAGATAGAGAAGTTATTGTTTACAAACGCCCAAGAAGCTGGCTCGACGCTGATTCTTGTTACGCACAACGAATATCTTGCGGCTAAAGCTGACAAAATAATAAAAATGACAAATGACTGATGGTAGAATAATCTATTAAGGAGAGCAGGATGAAGATTTATCTTGATGGAAAACTTGTTGAAAACGAGGATGCGAAAATTTCTGTGTTTGATCACGGTTTCTTATACGGAGATGGTATTTTTGAAGGTATAAGGGCATACAACGGACGAATTTTTAGATTAAAGGAACATCTTGACAGGCTTTTGGCTTCTGCAAAGGCTATTAATCTTACAATTCCAATGCAGCAAAAAGATATAGAAAAGGCAGTGATAAAAACTCTTTTAGCAAACAAACTTTCTGACGCATATATAAGACTTATAATTACAAGAGGTCGCGGAGATTTGGGACTTGATCCGAGAAATTGTACAAAGCCGCCAACTGTGGTTGTTATTGCGGATAATATTTCGATGTACTCTGAAGAGCTTTATGAAAATGGTATGGAAGTGGTTACTGTTTCAACCAGAAGAATAAGACAAGATTCCTTGAGTCCTAATGTTAAATCGCTCAATTATTTGAACAACATACTTGCTAAAATGGAGGCTGTAAGAAGTGGAGTTATGGAAGCTATAATGTTAAATTCAGAAGGATATGTGGTTGAATGCACAGGGGACAATATTTTCCTTATTAAGAACGAAATTCTTTATACTCCTTCTGGGGCAGAAGGTGCATTGGTCGGAATAACTAGGGATGCAATTATGGAGCTTGCGAAGAATAAATTGAAGATTCAGGTGAAAGAAGGACGTCTAAGCACGTATGATGTTTATACTGCAGACGAGTGTTTTTTAACGGGTACGGCAGCCGAGGTAATACCTGTAATAGCGGCTGATTCACGTCAAATTGCAGATGGTAAGCCCGGTAAAATTACATTAAAACTTATAAAAGAATTTAAAAATCTTACAAGACTAACCGGCACGCCCATTAAATAATCAAGGAGAAGCAGGACTATAGGTTCTGCTTGTCAAAAACTTCCAAATCCTCAAAAAATACACGAAGGTGCAAATACATGCGCAGATTTCTGAAATATATGCTTATTTCTTTAGTTGTACTGATTTTTTTATACTGCGCAAGAGCGCATATATTTGCGCCTATTATACAAAAATACATTCATTCTAAAACAGGATATATCATACGGTTCGATAATTTTTACATTTCATCTTCTAAATTGACTTTGAAAAATTTAAAAATGGATAATAACGTAGCAACAGCCGATGAAATTACTTTTAAAATCGATCCTTTGAGATTTTTCACTCACATTAATTCACCTATAAGCTGTATAAGTAAAGTTAAAATATCAAAGTTAGAAATTTTTTTAGATACCGACGCTAAAAAACAACGCGCGGCCCCTAGTTTAAAAGCGAATAAAAAAAAATCTTTATCTTTTGTTAGTTTTCCAAAATCCGAAATAACAATTGATATAGATGAGTTTGTAATCAAGAAAAAATATGAACTTGCAAAAATTATCGGTACGAACATAGTCATAAATCATGATAAAATTATTTTAGATTCAATCTTGTACGTTGCGGATGTTCCTATTAAGGTTAGTTCTCAATCTACGAGAACATCAGAAAATCTTTTTAACACAACATTGTTTTTTAATGCAAAAAATAAAGCGAATATATCGGTAAAAGCAGAAGGCACAATTAATTTTGCCTCTTTTGACACAATGCAAAATATCGCAATAGAAAAATTAAAATACAATGGATTCAGTTTAAGCGGATCGACGTGTTCTTTTTTTAAATCTTCAGGCGAATACAATATAAGTTTAACTGGAAATTTTGGAGATTTTAAGTTTTACTGTTCATCGAATAACATTACCACTCAAGCCAAGTCAAGAATTGATATTTCAAAAATTAATAAGGGATTATGCGGAGATCTCCGATTAGATTTTAAAGGGCAAAATAATATTGGGAAACTTGAATTAAGCGTAGCAAATTTAATTGTTTTTGGCGTCAAAAAAGGAACTTTCAATTTGTTAGGCGAAAAAAATAGCGATGGTATACATAATGTATCTTGCGCATACGGATCGGATAAAAAAATAGAAATTGTTTATGCAGGCTGTGGGAAACATGAGGAAAAACTTATAGTGGCTAATAAAGTTGTAGGAACAGTCAAAGGCGATATTAAAACAGGCGCTATTTCAGCTGATATAAAAAACGTTAATATTTCGGACATTCCATTAATTCCTTTTATTGATAGAGACGCTAAGGGAGTTGTTAATGTTTCTGGCAGTATAGACGAAGTTGACGGACAAATTGATTTTTCATGTAAAAATTTTAGAAATTCAGGTATGAATAACGTAAACATCTTAGGCAGCATAGTCAGAAATAATGACATGTATGTTTTGAATTTTTATAAAGATGATAATTCGATTGCTTTCAACTCTGTTCTAAAAAACCGAAAAATAATTTCAATGGATTTAAGGTTTGTTGGAATAGACATTGCAAATGCGATGCTTTTGTGCGGACATTCTGATTGGAATATTTCAGGAATGGCAAACGTACGGGTAAAATATGAAAAAGATTCGCTAACAGAATTCGATATAAAAGCTTTTGACGGAACATTATACAATAACAAATTTAAAAAGTTTGAAGCTAAAGGTAATATATCTCTTAGCAGAGCAAATATAAAGCGTTTTATTGTTGTAAATAACTCAAATGAAATTTTAGCTGATATAACAGGGATATTTGGCTTTGCGCAGGCAAATCCAACTTCTTCTATTTATGCTAATCTAAAGAACATAAACATCGGGGCGGCTAATATAAGCGGACATACGGAATTTCATGGGCAGATAGACAAAAACAATGAAATTAATGGCGTTATCAGAAGTACGGGAGTTTTTGTATCAGGCGTGCCTCTTGGTACTATTTCTGCAGATGTAATTGCCTCTATGAAGAGATTCGAAATCTTTAATTTAAAATCAAATAGTGGTATAAAGGCTTTATTGTCTGCAAATTTTAAAGAGGATAAATTATTAGGAAATATTGATTTTACGAATGTAAATATTCAAGGTGTTTATCCAAATATATCAGGGTTATTTAATTCTTCTATACAACTGTCAGGCGAAGTAAGCAATCCAAATATAAAAATTTCAGCTTCTGTGATGGATGGTAAATATTTTACTTTGCCTTTTTCGTTATTGTCTAACGTGGAATATATTGACGGTGTTGCAGATATTAAGAAGAGTATGATTGCTGTCGATAATTCGAATATCGTGTTGCAAGGTAAGTATTTAGATGGTAAAGAATTTTTGTTAACAGTTAATAATTTAGATGAAAAAATCATTAATGCGTTTGTGGGATTTAGAACGCCTTTGCAGGGAAGTTTTTCAGGTAAAGGAACAATCTCCGTCAAAGATGGTAAATATAACTGTAAGATGATTTTAAATACAAAAACAGCCTATATTAAAACAGTTAAATTTAATGATGTTGAATTTAATATTGAAATTAATAGCGGCCGATAGAAATGTTGTCGCTATTAATTTCAATATTAAATTCAACATCATTAAATTTAACTGTTTTAATATAGGCTGTTTTTGTATTTAAAATCATCTTACAGTTATATTTAATGATGTTGAATTTAATATTGAAATTAATAGCGACAACATTTCTATCGGCAGCGCTTCAGCAAAAATTTCTGATAGAAATGTTGTCGCTATTAATTTCAATATTAAATTCAACATCATTAAATATAACTGTAAGATGATTTTAAATACAAAAACAGCCTATATTAAAACAGTAAAATTTAATGATGTTGAATTTAATATTGAAATTAATAGCGACAACATTTCTATCGGCAGCGCTTCAGCAA
>JAIXNA010000206.1 GCA_020328135.1 Candidatus Endomicrobiellum dinenymphae | reverse complement strand
ATATCATAAATAATTTCTAACTTTACCGCGTTGTCTTTGCGCTTTTTTAAAAGCTCTTTAACTTGTTTTTCGTTAAATCTTTTTCTTAACTGTTTTATACCTGTCTCCTTGTTGGATTTTTAGGTATAAACAGTGTCTTTTTGATTTTATGTTGACAACGCTGGGCTTAAAACTTGGCTTAGTCTTGGAAAAGTTGAATAACTTGAAAAAGTAGTGTAAAAAAGGAGCGAGAAAAGGAGAAAATAAAGGTAACAATCCAAACACTAAAGTTTCTATATATAATGGGACAAGTTATAAAGTTTTAGTTACTTTTGTCAACAAATCTAGAGACGGTACCGCTAAGGGATAGCAATGAACAGAATAAAGATGATGAAGAAGTTCATGTGGATTAAAATTGTTAGCGCGGTAGGAAGGTTTTATGACAGCAAAATTAACTAAGCGTGGCAATAAATGGAGTTCCGGGTATCGAGACGAGTGAAAGAATAAAAGAAAGATCATTTAGGTGTATTCTTTTAAGGAAACCCAAAAGACTACAGCTTGATTTTTTAAGTCCGCTAAAAAAATACGGGAAGTTATCAAACGTAACAATTAAGGCTTTTGCAGACGAATACTTAAAATTTGCAATGTCAAATAAACGTCCAAACAGCTCACAAAGATGTAGTGACTATAAAACATTAGATTACTAGTTTAGAACTACGCCTTTAAACAAAAATCTGCGGGAAGTTTTACAAGAAGCCTTCCACAACACAATTTGGAACAATACATAAAAAATTCTGTTGATATTTTAGATTTCAGACATTCTCCGTAGCGTGAGAGACTTGAAAATTGGCAACAGCGTCGTATCGCTTTTGTACCCAAAACACCCTTTTATGAGCAAAAAACATCGGGGCGACTGGATTTGAACCAGCGACCTCTCCCACCCCAAGGGAGTGCGCTAGCCAACTGCGCCACGCCCCGACATGAAAACTACCAAATCTACCATCACACAAAAAGAGCATCCGCTAGAATCGCAATCAAACTGACTCTCCTTGGACATTGTATTATTTTTTAAATAATTTTAAAAGGTGTTTTAGTTCGTTTTTAATATTTATTAAAAATTCAGAATTAGGCATATGCGTCAAATACGCGTCTGCCGATGAACCTATAGATTTTTTCCGCTTGTAGCGCATTAGGCATTTCTTAACACCTTCCATTGTATATCCTTGATTGTACAATAAATCTTTGATTTTAAAAACTATTTCCACATCTTCTTTACGATACTTTTTATGTCCTGTGCTTTTTCTAACTGGTCTTAAAAGCTTAAATTCGCTCTCCCAATACCTTAAAGTATGCTTCGGAACAAGCGTTATTTGAGACAATTCTCCGATCGAATTTAAGCTTTTAAGACCAGTTAGAAAAAGCACAGGACATAAAAAGTATCGTAAAGAAGATGTGGAAATAG
>JAIXNA010000205.1 GCA_020328135.1 Candidatus Endomicrobiellum dinenymphae | reverse complement strand
TGTGGAGTAATTTGTCTTCGCCTCGTAATAAATATCAACTTGAACACGGCGCAGTTTATCCTGTAAAACTTTGCGAAAGATTAATTAAAATGTATTCTGCTGAAAGCGATAGCGTTTTTGATCCATTTTTAGGAATAGGAACGACAATAACAGGCGGGTATTCTTTGCTGGGTTGTAAAAGACTATAGAGATACAAAAAATAAAATTCCCTACATCTCATTTCATTCTGATTTAGCGTGCGCTGGCGAAGAAGTGGGTTGGAAATTGTTAGAGTTTCAAACCAAGAATCAAAAAGAATAATGGAATATTCTAAAGATATCACTAGTGGATTTCTAAAACCATTAAATGCAGGTGTTTCTTTTGGCGTAAAGGATAGCGCGCAAACTACTTGGAAAGCAGATAAAATTGATTTTGTATTTAGGATTGTTAACCGCAAGCAATGGGCTATAGGAATTTTTAAACAAAGTATGAAAGATTTGATAGGGAAAATAGAAAGTAAAACTGATTTCCCAAAAGTTTGTAAACTATTTAAAAATGGATTATTGTAATGTTTGGCATCTTGCATAACTGGTATATAAAAGTATAATAAGGGATAAGAAGTTCAACAAAAAAGCGGGATACATGTTGTTGCTAAGTCTTTACCGTTGTCAATTCTAGATTAAAGGGGGTAGAAAATGTCAGACATAATTTTAAAAGGCAAAGTTCATAAATACGGTTCAAATGTAAATACAGATGAGATAATACCGGCAAGATATTTAACTACAACAGATCCTGTAGCGCTTGCAAAGTATTGTATGGAAGATATAGACAAAGATTTTGTAAAAAATGTTAAACCGGGCGATATTATAGTTGCAGAGAATAATTTCGGTTGCGGTTCTTCGAGAGAACATGCTCCTATAGCAATTAAAGCTACGGGCGTTTCAGCTGTAATTGCAAACTCTTTTGCAAGGATATTTTTCAGAAACTCCATTAATACAGGTCTTCCTATTTTGGAATCTCCAGAAGCTGTAAAGGCAATAAAAAATGGCGATACTATAGAAATAAACTTAACTCAAGGTATTATAAAAAATATAACCAAAAACGAAGTTTATCAATCCCAACCTTTCCCGGAATTTATGCAGAAAATAATAAAAGCAGGGGGATTATTAGGCTATATAAGAAAATCATCGTAATGAGAAAGTATTTAATTTTTTTAATTATATTTACGACTTTTGTTACGTCGGATGCTTTTTGTTTAACATATAAAAAGGAAGAACTCAAATACAAAGATCATTTGAAAGATAAGGTATTATATGTTCTAATAACTCTTGACGGTAGTTATCGAACAGATAAATGGGAAGAGGTTATAAAATTATCAGAAAAAAATATCGATGCGACAGTATATGCAAGCGCGGTTTATTTTCTTAATGAAGAAGAAAAATATCGATATATATGCCCGTTTAACACT
>JAIXNA010000204.1 GCA_020328135.1 Candidatus Endomicrobiellum dinenymphae | reverse complement strand
GGAGAATCTTTTAAAAGCGAAGCTTTTTCAAGAGTGAAAATAATCAAAGATAAAATTAAAATTTTCACTCTTGAAAAAGCTTCGCTTTTAAAAGATTCTCCCTCGGCCGTTAGAATATTTTTCCCTATATCGCCAGATTTTTTAAATACTTTTTCAGTTTCTTTATAAATATCATCTTTAGGGAACCAACCCGAATCTTTCATTAAGTATTGATATACATACCGCAACAACATATTTCTCAAGTTTTCTAAATATCGAGCTTTTTGTAAAAAGTTTTCTAACGAAAGTAAAAGATTATCAGAGTAGTCCTGCTCTATAGTAAAATTCGGCGAAAGATCTATGTTAATAGCGCAAGATTTTAAGATGTGGTTTTTGAAACTATCTATGGTACCTATATTGAAGCTGTCGTAAAAGTGCAAAATGTCTTCTAAAGTCGCAATACTTTTTTTTGATATTTCAGTCTTGGTAAGGTTTAAATCGTCAAAAAAATCGCCTGTGTCTAAACATAACGCCGCTTTTTTGAGATAATCTAAAACTCTGTATTTCATTTCAACAGCGGCTTTATTTGTAAATGTTACAGCAATTATATTTTTTATACTTGTTTCGTTATTAGACCCGAGCAAAAGATAAATATATCTTTTTGCAAGATTGTATGTTTTGCCTGATCCTGCCGATGCTTGCATTGATATTATTTGGGATTTGTTCATTTATGCGATTCTTAATATTCTTTTGACATTTCTCTTGCAATATCCTTTTTCTTGATAGCTTCTTTTTTATCATACGCCTTTTTACCTTTTGCAAGACCTATAAGCAACTTAACTTTTCCCTTGCCGCCAATATAAACTTCTAAAGGAATAACCGCAAGACCTCTTTCTTTAACTTTCGCGCGCATCTTATCAATTTCATTTTTATGCATCAAAAGCTTACGTTTTTTCTTAGCATCGTAATCTGCAATGTGTGTAGATATTTGCTCGTAGGGAGCAATGAATATGTTTTCAGCAAAAGCCTCTCCATTAGAAAACCTAACGACACTGTCAACAAGATTTATATTAGACCGTCTTATAGATTTAACTTCATACCCAGACAACACAATGCCTGTTTCTAATTTTTCAAGAATTTCGTAATTATAATACGCTTTWCTGTTTGATGAAAATATTTTTTTATCCATTTTAATTGTTAATATTTGTTTAAAATTTTATTATTCTTTGTAACCTCGGCTATTATCTAAAGCTTTTCATCATTTTGAATATATCAGCATTGTTAAACGGTTTACGTAAAAATGAAATACCTTCTTTTTTCATAGCTTCAATCATAGAATTTTTATAATCAACAACCGCTATAATCTTTATTTTTAAACCAGTCTCTTCTGTCTAACCGCCCATTGTGTATGCCGTCATTATAACGACCGCATACACAATGGGCGGTTAGACAGAAGAGACTGGTTTAAAAATAAAGATTA
>JAIXNA010000016.1:5498-11105 GCA_020328135.1 Candidatus Endomicrobiellum dinenymphae | reverse complement strand
CAAAGAGATCTCAAGTCTTTAAACTACAAAACTACGCTTCATTACTTGCAACTACTTTAAATTTCCTAAAATGCGCGATGTGTCGCGGCGTTTTACAGTTAGTTGACATAAAATTCCCATATATGATACCATTAGCCTCATGAAAGTATTTTGTGTAATAAGCGATAAACTAAAAAAAAGAATTACTATAATTTTTATTCCTCATGGCAAAAAAAGTCCTTTCAAAATCAGTATTTCTCTTTTTTTAATGTGCGCGTTGATTGTTTCGTGGACAGTCATAACCCTTTGGGCGGGATACCTTACAAGCAAATATTTCGATTATATCAAAGCAAAGACGGACAATAAAATAATGCAGGTTAGATTGCTCTTCTTCGCAAGTCAATTCGCAAAAACAAAACATATGCTCGAAAAAATACAGATTAACGATGAAAAAATTCGTTCGTTGTTTGCATTGGATACAAAAAAATCTATAATGGAGGAAGGTCTTGGGCGAAATCTCGGTAAGGGCGGACCTACACCTGCTCAAACAAATACATTTACGGCGATTCTTTCAGGAAATCTTGATAAATTTATGAACTATTCAGATCTTTCGCAGCAGAGTGATGCCATATATGAGCAGTATAAATTTATGAATCAAAGTTATGATGAAATAGTGTCTCACATCTATAAGCAAAAGTCACTTTTTATGGCAACACCATGCGGTTGGCCTTGTAAGGGATACATCTCTTCTGATTACGGCTTTAGAAAACACCCTATCTTTCGCATAAGAGACTTTCACCCCGGCCTTGATATTGCAAATGCTTTATATGCGCCAATAAACGTTACCGCGGATGGGAAAGTTGTTTTTTCTGGATGGCAGTCAGGATATGGCAATGTAATAGTCGTAGATCACGGTCATAACTATAGAACAGTTTATGGACATCTTGCTAAAAGTCTTGTAAAAAAAGACGCTTTTGTAACTAGAGGACAGAACATTGCAAAAATGGGCAACACAGGCGCGTCAACAGGCTCCCATGTACATTATGAAGTACATTTTAAGGGCAGAACGGTCAATCCGAAACCATATCTAACAGATTATTTTTTCAATCAAGCTAATAGGGGGAGGTAATCAAGCATGATTAAGAAAAAATCTAAAAGTTTGCTTGACTCTGTTGAATCTCTTATAGGGCATAGCGCAATTATTGAAGGCACAGTTAAAACTGATAAGACTGTACGCATTGACGGTAAAATTATTAATGGCAACATTATAGCTGAGGGTGTGATTGTTGGAGAAAAAGCTGAAATAACAGGCGATATCGATACAAAAGTAATTGTAATCGCCGGACTAATAAAAGGAAACATTAACGCTTCGGAAACAATAGAAATTTTACCTCAAGCAAAAGTTTTTGGCGATATAAAAACAAATATATTGACTATTGCCGAAGGCGCTCATTTTTACGGGAAATCTTCAATGACGATAAAAGAGACTACGGTCGACTAACCTTATGATGGAGAGTAACTGGAATGATGAATTTTTTTAGAAAACACATGCGTGTAATTTTGATCGTGGCAGTAGTTGCTTTTATCTGCGGCAGTTTTTTGGGAGCGGGGTCTTATTTTTTTGATCCAAAAATTGACTATGCAGCAAAGGTAAACGGCACAAAAATATCTATGCAGCTGTACCATGTAGTGTATTCGAATTTAATAGAAATGTATCACAAAACAACGGATAAATCTCTGTCTGAGCAAGATATAAAAGAAGTAAAAACAAGAGCTATTGAAGCTTTGATACTAGATGAAATTTTTTATCAGCAGGCTAAACTTTGCGGCATTGTGATAACGGATGAAGAATTGAAAGCAGATTTACAAAATTCAGCAGCATTTCAAGATAACGGCGTTTTCAATAAAAACAAATATATGACACTTTTAGCATCTAGACAGATGAAGCCCAGGGAGTACGAGTCTTTAAGAAAAAAACAAATTGCCGGAAATAAAGTCGAAAAGATGATTGGTTCTTCTGTAAAAGTATGGAGTTACGAACTTGACGAAGCTGCTAAACAAAATCCACAAATAACAAAAACTGCTCTACTACAATCAAAAATAAATGCTGCATTAAACGAATGGTATTCAGTCGTTTTCAAAAATTCTGTAATAGTAACAAACGATTTGATTTTCAAACTTTAGGATTGATGTTAAATTTTTTTAATTCTTTGACGAGTTTTATGCAAGGTAAACCGACAACCGTGCAGTAGTCGCCGAAAATTTTTTCAACAAAATTGTCATCGGCATCTTGGACGGCATAGGATCCTGCTTTGTCCATATGCTTTCCGAAGAACTGTTTGAGCGTATTCTCAGGCAGTTTTTTCATCTTAACGCAAGCAGTATCATAAAAAACAGATTTTTTATTATTTTGAATAATCGCAACGCCGGTATATACTTTATGAGCGCTTCCGTTTAATTCTCTTATTATTTCTTCAGATTCTTTTTTACTCTTAGGTTTGCCAACAATTTTACCGTTTAAAACAACAATAGTGTCTGCCGACAAAACCAAAAAACTCGGATACTGCTTAGCAACACAGGATCCTTTTCTATATGCGAGTTCTTTTACTACATACGAAGGTTTTACAAGAGTAGTGTTTTCATCAGCGTCACTTGGAACAACTCTAAACAATATACCCCATTGTTTAAGCAAGGAGATTCTCCGCGGAGAAGACGAAGCAAGAATAATTTCTTTATTTGATGAAGTGCAATAAGACAGCTTTTTGAGCATGAAGTCTATTTTCCGCTTGCGTAAATATTGAAGATTCATATTTATCCATAATTTCTGCAGTAATTTCTTCCCCTCTTAACGCTGGAAGACAGTGAAGAACAATACATTTTGAAGAAGCTTTTTTAAGAAGTTCGATATTTACTTGATAAGGAGCAAAAATCTTTTTTCTCTTTTTTTCTTCCGATTCAAAACCCATAGATGTCCACACATCTGTATATATTACATCAGCATCTTTCACTGCACTAATATCGCTTGTAATTTTTATTTCAGCGTCTGTTGAAGCGGTATATTTTAAAGCTTTGTTCAAAACCTCTTTTTTTGTTGAATATCCTTCCGGAGAAATTATAGTCAGATCAAGGCCTAACACAGCAGCTATAGCAAGAAGCGAATTGGCAACATTATTGCTATCGCCTATAAAAACAATTTTAATTTTTTTTAAAGCTTCAATTTTTTTCGCTTTATGAAACTCCATGACGGTCATAATATCTGCCAAAATCTGGCAAGGATGTTCGTAATCTGTAAGACCATTTATAACAGGGATTGTAGAATACTTTGCAAACTCTTCCACATCTGTATGATTAAAAGCCCTTATCATAAGACCGTCCAGAAAACGCGATAAAACAAGCGCTGTATCATGTATGGATTCGCCTCTTGACCGCTGCATTTTTTCAACATTTAAAAATATAGGCACTCCGCCAAGCTGCACCATAGCGACGGAAAAAGAAACCATCGTTCTCGTCGAAGGTTTTTCTAACAAAATCCCCAAAGTTTTGCCCTTAAAAACATCAAGATACTTCTTTTTGCTTTTAAGTTCGATTGCTTTGCCTAGTATTGCTTTTATTTCTTTTGCTGGTAAATCGTAAATCGATAATAAATCTTTTTTTGCCATGATTTTATCCAAAACCTTTCTCTGCTTGAATTGAACTCAGATCCTACAATAACTAAACGCTTAAAGCAAATTTATGTAGTATTTCATAACATATTGGACTTTTGTCAAATAAAGACAAACGGATTAAAACAACGACGGACTTTTACAAACATCCTAAAGAGCAACCAAATACTGAAAATTTACCAACAAAACAGCCTTCGAGCTAACACAGATAGCGTCGAAGGCTGATAAAAAGTTGCTTTTTATTGCACTACTTCTTCCGTAGCTACTTCTTCTGCAGAAGTTGTCATCGCATCCTGCGAACTTCCTTCTCCGGCAACCGCTGTTGCAGGATTCGTTTGTTCTTTCTTGCACGTACACGCACCACAAGCTACAAGTAAAAAACCAAAAATGCTGCAAAAAGCTACAACCAACACAATTTTCTTCATCTTTACCTCTCCTTTACGAAGTCTAATGCCTCGTTTAAAAATCCAACCTGCTGTCTATTTACTTTTTAGTTTTTATCATAAATCCTACGATGGCGCTCGCCCTTCGCCTATACAAATAACTTCCGTTTCTGGAAACTCCTTCTATTTCCTTATACCCTTTCTCACGCTTACTCTCGAGCCACGCTTTAGCTGCTGCCAACATGCTTGAGAATACTACTAGCAACAACACGTAACGATTCTATATTTTTTAATAAATTTTTGCAAATCTATGGTCGACTATAGCATAACAATCAATACTTCATCATTTAACATAAGTGTGCCTTCGCATTCGTATAGAACATAAAATACCGATGGCGCACAACGATGAAAAAATGGAAGATCCTCCATAGGAAAGAATTGGCAACGGCATTCCGGTTACAGGCATCATACCCATAGCCATACCTACATTGATTACAACGTAAAATGTAAACATTGTAGCAAGACCAGTCGCTACAAGAGAACCGTATCTATCACGAGATTCTTTTGCTATTACAAGCGCACGCCAAATAAACAGAAAATAGAGAAGAAGCGTAAGCTGCGACAAAATCCAACCGCCTTCTTCTCCTATTACTGAAAAAATAAAATCCGTATGTTGTTCCGGAAGAAAACCGAGCTGCGTTTGCGTACCCTTTTTAAAACCCTTTCCCATAAACTTGCCCGAACCTATAGCTATTTTAGATTGTATTATATTATAACCTGAACCCCTCGAATCAACCTTGGGATTTAAAAACGCTACAAGTCTTTTTCTTTGATAATCTTTTAATGATTTTTCGACAGAGATAGACGCTAAACAACCAATTATTATTGCCGCGCATAAAACAATAGTATAAACAATGGGAATCTTGATCCTTAATTTCCAAAAAAACCACCAGATTCCTATTATCAAAACTAATATCGCGGCAATTATATAAAACTCGCCCCAGTCTGTTTGTAAAAAATTTAAAATATTGGTATGAACTATTTCACTTTCCAAAAACTTCATCTGCGTATTTAAAAAGGTTTTCGCAAGAGGAATGCCTATGGCAAAACCCCCTAAAACCACTATACATCCTAAATAAAACTGATTAACGCCTATAATAAAAAGAAGAATCAAAGTTACAGGGAAATAAGATAACGTTGAAGAAAAATCAGGCTGTATCATTATAAGTATTAAATGTCCCGTTAATATTGTAAATGCTGAAAGCAAAAAATACCATTTTTTTACTTCCTTTGCTTTTAAATCGAGAAACGCAGATAACGCTAAAATAAACATTATTTTTGCAATTTCTACAGGCTGAAAAGAAATAAAACCAAAATCAAACCAGCCTTTTGTTCCTCTTTTAACAGATCCCAAAATTAGCACGGAAATCAAAAGAGCCAAAGATAAAATATACACAAATTTAGATAGATATTTATAATATTGATAATTAATGCTTGTAAGCAACAGAAGTCCTACAAGACCTATACCCGATGCCAAACACTGTACAGAAAGATATCTAATCGATGTTCCTGTTTTACCTGCA
>JAIXNA010000016.1:0-5488 GCA_020328135.1 Candidatus Endomicrobiellum dinenymphae | reverse complement strand
TGCCATTACAAGTTCAGGATTATCGGCCGGTGCATAAGAAACAAACCATGCATGATCTTTCCCTTGCGGATTCTGCGCCGTTCCTGTTTTACCTGCAACTTTAATACCCGGAAGAAGATGTAAACTTCCGGGTATTAAAGTTGCAGGTAAAACAGGAACGGCGCAGAATCCGCAAGGGAAAGATCATGCATGGTTTGTTTCTTATGCACCGGCCGATAATCCTGAACTTGTAATGGCATTTATTCCTCCTCCACCGCCATGTTCAACAATAATTGCCATTACAAGTTCAGGATTATCGGCCGGTGCATAAGAAACAAACCATGCATGATCTTTCCCTTGCGGATTCTGCGCCGTTCCTGTTTTACCTGCAACTTTAATACCCGGAAGTTTACATCTTCTTCCGGTACCATTTTCAACTGTTTCTAAAAGAGCTTTATGAAGAAGCGTCCATGAACTATCAGACAATTTTAACTCATCAACAAGTTCTAACTCATGCTTATATACTTCGTTATCACCTGAATCTACGACTCTGTCAACTATATAAGGCTTACGATGTACACCCTTATTTGCAACAACAGACATCATATACGCCATTTGCAGAGGCGTTGACCAAAGAGCTCCTTGCCCTATAGAAAATATCACAGTGTCTCCCTGAAGCCAAGGCATTTTCATTTTTGTTTTTTTCCATTCAGGATTAGGAACAAACCCTGTTTTTTCGTTAGGTAAATCTATCCCTGTTTTTTGCCCCAGACAGAATTTTTTTGCATACTTCTCAAGATTTCTTACGCCAAGTCTAAGCCCTAATTGATAAAAATAAATATTGCACGATCGTGCAGTCGCGGAAATAATATCCATTTTTCCGTGACCTAGTTTATTCCAGCAAACATAATGCCTATCTCCAAGCTCAAAACTACCTGTGCATTCCACGGTCTCCGAAGGATCAATATTTAATATATCTACAGCCGCGGCAAACGTTATTATTTTAAAGATAGATCCAGGAGGATAAAGAGCTTGCAACGCCCTATTAAAAAGAGGAAGCCTTTTATCCTTTAAGTATTTGCTAAATTCCCTGTTGCCAACTGTATTTATATCAAACCCGGGACATGATGCCAACGCTTTTACAGCCCCTGTTTTTGCATCCAAAACTACCGCCGCGCCAAGACCTGTATCGCTATTGTTTAACGCATCGTAGGCCACTTGTTGAAGCTTTAAATCTACTGTCGAGTAAACGCTTGCCCCTACTTCAGGAGCAATATATTTAAACGCTTTCACTTGATAACCTCTTGCATTTACTTCTATCTGCCAACCGCCATCTTTTCCCTGAAGATATTGATCATAAGTCTGCTCTATACCTCCTCTGCCTATGTAATCCCCCATTTTATATCCGTGTTCTGCTAAGTTATCAATTTCATCAGACCTTACTTCGCTTGTATAACCTATTATATGGCTTATAACTTCGGGAAAACAATAAACACGACTAGGCTCTTTTGCAACGGCAACGCCTTTTAAACTTAATTTTTTTTCTTGTAATTTAAACATCTCTTCCATTGAAAGATTGTCAGCAAGCTTTATAACTCTACCGTATCTCCAATTTTTATCTACCGTAGGTTTGATTTCTCTTCCTAAAATTTTGTTCAGTTCTTGTATTATTTGTTCTGAAGGCCTTAAATGACGCTCATATGGATGGTACAGCGCAACGTATGTAAATTTATTTTCAGCAAAAGGTAAGTTATCTGCAGAATATATTATTCCACGCGGAGCACGTTCGTGAGTGTTATGTATCCTTTGCTGTTCAGAAATGTCTCTGTATTTATTACCTTTAATAATTTGGAAATAAAAAAGACGTATGGATAAACAAACAAACAGGAACATAAAAAACACGAGAATCGCCTTGTGTTTTTCGAGAAAATTCTCATAAGCGCTTTTATCTTCTCTCTGCCACACCATCTACGTTTCTCTGTACATATAGTCGGTTAAAAAATCAAGTATATAGAACACCGCGGGAGCAATTATAACCGTGACAACAAGTCTCATGGTTCCTTGAAGAGTAATAAAAGCAAATGATGTATGGCTGCCACCGTTCTGAAGAATATAATAAGTAAAATTAAATCCTAACCAATATATAATATTTGAAAATAACACTACAACACACTGTGTAGAAATTCTATCCCTGTCAAAATTTTTACTGAGAAGTCCCGTAAAATATCCCAAGGAGGCAAACATTATAGCTCTAACCCCAAAGATATTAGGCGAAAATGCGTCCCACGTAAGTCCAAGCAAAAAGCCGAGTATTTGAGCATTTATTGTTCTTTTTGAAAGACCAAGATATACGATAAGAATCAATATAAGGTTTGGAAAAATACCGCAAATATTAAGATACTTGCCAAATGAAAACTGAAGCAAACAAAAAACGATATATAGAAAAATATAAAATGTTAACTTTTTCATTTTGTCTCCGGCTTAGGAACAAGAATAACAGCGTCGTAAGGCGTATGAGCTTCAAAAAAAACTTCTGCCGTAGCGACTTTAAAATCAAGCGACGACTCGCCCATTACATCTTTTATGACCCCAACGGACATACCTTTTTGAAAAACTGAGCTTAACTCGCTTACAACAAGTTCATCACCGGGGTTAACGTCTGACCCGTGGGCAATATACGTTATTTTTAATAGGTTTGAGTCAAGCCCTTCAGCAAGACAGTTAATGTCTTTGCCTTTAATTTCTACTGGAAGTACATAAATTTGATTTGTAATCAAAACTACTTTGGCTGAGCTTTTATACGTCTCTATTATTCTGCCAACAGCGCATAGTGTATCCCCATCTTTGTTAAACATTGCAACCGGGAGATCATTGTATAAACCGTCATCTGAGCCTTTATCTACGATCAACCACTGATACCACTCGCTAAGCTCTCTAACAGAAATTTTTGCAAAAACAGACATTGTGTTTGGAATACTTTTTAATTTTAAGAGGTTTAATAGGTTTTTATACTCTTGAGACATTAACTCGTAGTTACGAAGTTTATCGGAAAGTTCTTGATTTTTTTGTTTATACGCAATATTTTCTTGACACAGATACATTACTGCCTTAAGATTGTCGGCAAAATTACCCACTGAACGGAAAATAAAATTTGCCGCGTTTAAATTAGGATAAGCAATGTAGTAAATAAAATTTTTTATAAGATTTACAGATGCAGTGAATCTGCCAATCATAAAAGACAATCCGATTAATAGAAGAATTACAAAAATAATAGTTCCGCGTTTCGATTTTTGATTTTGGTACATTTTATAAGGACCATCGAAAAGTAAATATCTATAGTCGACTAACTTTATAAAACAGAAACTCTACAGTTTTACTCAGACAAAACACATGAAAGGTGCCTTACAACGAAAAGAAGCAACATCTAACGCGTCTAGGAACGACAAAAAAGAATTAACACTGGATTCTTTACTTCGTTCAGAATTGCTCCTTAGATGTTTCCTAACATCAATTGCGAGAACAGTGCCTCGTCAATGCCTAACGGCATTGCCACCATCTCTCATACCTAGACGACTTCGCCATCACCCCTCGATTAAGACGTTCGAGGGCAGACTGTGCTAAGGAAGAACGACTTATTTTTTGGAGTGGGAAACTACTACAATCTTCACAATTTATTTTCAAAGCACTATCATCTTATGAAGTCGCTTGATTATATATTTCCCTTTTTGGATTTTTTGATATTATCTAACTCTTCTAAATATACGCCCGTCCCTCTTGCAACACAAGTTAGAGGATCGTCCGCACGGTTTACAGGAAGTTCAGTTTCTTGTGCCAGCAACTCAGGAAACCCTTTTACAAGAGATCCGCCGCCGCTTAATATTATCCCACGATCTACAAGATCTGCAGAAAGTTCTGCAGGAGTTTCTTCAAGAACATTTTTTACAATATCTACTATTTTTTTGATAGGATCCATCAATGCATCTCTAACCTCTCCAGATGTAATCTCAACAGTTTTAGGAAGACCTGTAAGCAAATCTCTTCCTTTTACGTCCATTGCTAATTCTTCTTCGAGCGGAAACGCCGAACCTATTTTCATTTTGACTGATTCTGCTGTATTTTCACCAATCGTAAGATTATATTTACGTCTAAAATACTGAACTACCGCTTCATCCATCTTATCGCCTGCGACATCAAGAGACTTTGCAACAACCATTCCGCCTAGCGATACAACGGCTACTTCAGTCGTGCCACCGCCAATATCAACTATCATGCTCCCTTCCGGGTCCTGTATAGGTATGCCTGCACCTATTGCAGCAGCCATCGGCTCGTCAATAAGATGAACCTCTCTAGCACCTGCCTGCTCTGCAGATTCTCTTACGGCTCTCCTTTCAACTTCAGTGATCCCCGAAGGAACGCCTATAACTACCCTGGGATGAAGGAGAGTTTTTTTATTGTGAACTTTTTTTATAAAATACCTAATCATTTTTTCAGTTGCTTCAAAATCTGCAATAACGCCATTTCTCAAAGGTCTTACAGCAATAATATTTGCCGGGGTTTTGCCCAACATTTTTTTTGCTTCTGTACCTATAGCCAACACGCGCTTTGTGTCACGTTCCATAGCTACCACAGAAGGTTCTCTTAAAACAATATCTTTGCCCTTAATGTAAACAAGAACCGATGCCGTCCCGAGATCTATGCCCATGTCATTTGAAAACAAACCAAAAATATAATCAAACATTTAAATTCCTCAAATACAGCCAACTAACTTTATATTGTAACGCATCAACGCAAGATTAGTCGACTACGAAACGCAAAAAAATACAGGAGGCGGAAAGCGAAAGGTCATAGCCAACTAAATTTACAATTGGCACACTCATACAATGTGCCTTATCATTATTTATATAACTAATTTAACTATGGCAATATCCGCACTGTCTCCGCGTCTTGTTCCAACTTTTATAATCTGCGTATATCCACCTTTTCTCTCTTTGTATCTTGAAGCTAAAATATCAAACACTTTCCTGACAACATCTTTTTTGTTTATTTCACCGCTTATTGCTCTTATGGCGTTTAAATCAGCTTTTTTTGCCCTTGTTACAAGTTTTTCGGCATAGCTTACAAGCTCTTTTGCTTTCGGAAGCGTAGTTTCTATTTTTTCATGAAGAAATAACTCAGTTGCTAAACTGCGAAGCATCGATTTTCTATGCGAACTCGTAACTCCGAGCTTGCTTCCGTTGTAAGTTTTTATCATTTCTTTGCTCCGCTTTTAGTTTTCATGCCAAACGTCAAATTTAATTTCTCAAGTTTCCCTTTGATCTCTTCAAACGAGTGCTTTCCGAGGTTATCAAAATTTAATACATCCTCCTCTTCTATTTGAACCAAATAGAAGAGGAGGATGTATTAAATTTTGATAAYCTCGGAAAGCACTCGTTTGAAGAGATCAAAGGGAAACTTGAGAAATTAAATTTGACGTAGATCAAAGGGAAACTTGAGAAATTAAATTTGACGT
>JAIXNA010000092.1 GCA_020328135.1 Candidatus Endomicrobiellum dinenymphae | reverse complement strand
CTTGCCAAACAAATTCTAGCATTTTCTCCAAAAATATTTAAACATACTTCTACAGTTTTAAGTATCCTGTGAGGCGATTCATAAAAAACAATCGTTTTTTGTAAATTCAAAAGTTCTGATAGTTCTTTTTTCATTTTACCGGGCCTTCTTTTTAAAAACCCGCAAAATATAAAACCGTCTGTCGGAAGGCCTGAGCCTACAAGAGCGGTCGTTACAGCGCTTGCTCCTGGCAAAACTTCAGTCTTTATTCCTTTGCCTATCGCCTCTTTAACCAAAGCGTAACCAGAATCTGAAATACCGGGAGTGCCTGCATCGGAAATCAAAGCAACTTTTTTACCGTTAGCTATTTTATCCAGTATTTGCCCTAGTCTATGCTGCTCGTTGTAGGAATAGAAACTTATTAAAGGTTTAGAAATTTCAAAATAAGACAAAAGTTTTAGACTTTGTCTTGTATCTTCACAAGCAATTAAATCGCACTCTTTAAGGATTCTTAATGCCCTTAGAGTTACGTCTTCAAGATTGCCTATAGGCGTTGGAACTATGTATAAAATACCGCTCATGTTACATTTCTTTTAATATTTTGGCAAAAACATCCACCGCATCTGGATCAAACTGCGTACATGTCCCTTGAATAAGTTTCTGCATAGCGGACCCCTTTCCTAAAGATTTTCTACGCTAGCCCTCAAATCCCCCGGAAAACTCTTTAACGAAACAATATACAATTCATCATTTCCAAAACCTCCACTCGAATGTTTTAATCGATGGTCGGCAGACGAACCGTGAGAACCGTGACTAGGTATTTATACAGGAAGTTTAATGCATCAACATAAAGTTAACTAACTGCAGGCTATTCTATAAATTTTTAAGCAGTTCGTCAATGTAAAATCCAGTTAAAATCCGGTCAAGTCAAAAGTACGGAAGTACAGAAAAATTTTGACAATTTTTTAATAATTTGTTTACAATAGCCCCATAATGAATAAAGACAATTTGCGTTTATTTAGCCTTCTTTTGTCCGCAGACATAGGAGCCATAAGATTTTTTAGATTACTAGAAAAATTTGGCAACGCGGAGTCAATCCTTAAAGCCGATAAAAAAGATATTGTGTCCGTTGAAGGCATTGGACCCACCATCGCAAAAGCAATTTACGACTCTTCAAAATCAGACGAAGCCGAAAAAGAGCTTGAGCTTGCAGCAAAAAATAATGTCAAAATAGTTCTTTACAACGATGATATGTATCCAAAATCATTAAGGTATTTTCCTGACAAACCTCTAATTCTTTATATTAAAGGCGATATCTCAGAGAAAGATTTTAATTCTATATCAATAGTCGGGTCAAGAAAAATAAGTAATTACGGAAAAACCGTTACAGCCGATTTTGCATCGTATTTCGCGAAAAGAAATATAACCATTGTTTCAGGCTTGGCAAGAGGCGTTGATACATTGGCGCATGTTACAGCTTTAGAAAATAAATCCCGAACTGTAGCAATATTAGGCAATGGTCTTCTTGTCAATTATCCGCATGAAAATGCAAAATTGCAAGAAATAATAGCTCAAAATGGAGCTGTTATAAGCGAGTTTCCTCTTAAACAAAAACCGGATAGGGGAACCTTCCCAAGAAGAAACAGAATAATCGCAAGCTTTTCTAAAGCCACATTGCTTACAGAAGCAGCGATGGGCAGCGGCGCACTTATAACAGCAAAATATTGCGCTGATTACGGTAAAGATGTTTTTGTAGTGCCGGGCAACATATATTCAAATATGTCAAAAGGCGCAAACAATCTTATACAAAACGGCGCTTTTATTGCGCTAACCCCGCAGAACATGGCAGAGCATCTTAATTGGCTGCCTAAAGATAAAATTGCAATAACGAATACGCTTCCAAAACTTGACAAACTTGAACTTGATGTGCTTAATTTGATAGAAAGCGACAGCGCTGGGCTTCCACCGGATCTAATCGCGCAAAAATTAAATATGGATATTTCAGAAATATCGACTGTGATTTTTAACCTTGAAATAAGTGGACTTATAAAAACGACTCCTGGTCAAATTTATATAAGGACATATTAAAAAGCGCTTGCAGTTTAATCGCGAAGGAGTAGCAATGCCAAAATATTTAGTAATAGTAGAGTCGCCGGCAAAAGAAAAAACAATATCAAAAATCTTGGGCAAGGATTTTATCATAAAAAGTTCTTACGGGCACATAAGAGATCTCCCTAAAAGTAAACTTGGAATTGACATTGAAAATAATTTTGAGCCTACATACACAAATATGCCAAAGGCTAAAAAGCTTATATCTGATTTAAAAAAAGCGTCCGGCGGCGCGGACAAAGTTTATCTTGCAACCGATTTCGATCGCGAAGGCGAGGCTATTGCTTGGCATTTAAAAGAAGCATTAAATCTTTCTGATTCTGAAATTTCTAGGATAACATTTCACGAAATTACGCCTGAAGCAATTCTTGACTCGGTAAAACACCCTAGGGGATTGGATATGCGTCTTGTAAACAGCCAGCAGGCCCGCAGACTTTTAGACAGACTTGTAGGCTATAAACTTTCTCCTCTTTTGTGGAAAAAAGTGAAAATTGGACTCTCCGCGGGCAGAGTGCAGTCTGTGGCGGTAATGATTATATGTATCAGAGAAGAAGAAATTAAAAGTTTTTCGCCTGTAGAATATTGGAGCATCGAAGCCGAGCTATCAAAACTTGATAAAAATACGCTTCCTTTTAAAGCGCAACTTTTTTCAAAAAATGACATTAAGTTTGATAAACTTTCCATAAAGACTAAAGAACAGTCCGATGAAATACTAAAAGAGCTTGAAGGCGTAAAATATATTGTTAAATCTGTTGCGCCCAAACAGCGCAAGCGTTCTCCTTACCCGCCATACACAACCTCAACAATGCAGCAAGATGTTTCAAGACGACTTGGATTTTCAGCTTCTAAGACAATGTCCATCGCCCAAAAACTTTACGAAGGAATACACACGGGGACAAGCGCAGGCGTAGGTCTTATAACCTACATGAGAACAGACTCTTTAAACATTGCAAAAAGCGCTCAAAACGAAACGCTAAAGTTTATTGAATCTTCCTACGGTAAAGATTTTCTTCCAAAAGCTCCAAGATTTTATAAAACAAAAGCTAAAGGCGCGCAAGAAGCGCACGAAGCAATAAGACCAACTTCGCCAAATAGAATCCCTTCCAAGATAAAGCAATCTTTATCTCCTGACGAATTTAAACTTTATGACTTAATATGGAAAAGATTTTTAGCAAGCCAAATGGCGGACGCAATTTACAACACGGTAACTGCTGAAATTTCTGCAAAAGATTATTTATTTAAAGCTTCGGGCAGCGCGTTGCTTTTTGATGGATTTTTAAAAGTTTACAACACAGACGACGACGAAAAAGAAGCAAAACTTCCCTCTCTAAAAAATGACGAGATTTTAAATCTATTGCAGATAATACCGCAGCAACATTTTACAGAACCGCCGCCGCGATATAGCGAAGCAAGTTTAATTAAAGCGCTTGAAGAACACGGCATAGGAAGACCGTCAACATATGCGCCTACAATCAAAACTATTTTAGACAGGTTGTACGTAAGGCTCGACGGAAAAAAATTTGCGCCTACAAATCTCGGTATGGTTGTAAATGATGTTTTAAAAAATCATTTTGGGAACATAATCAACGTTAAATTTACTGCAGGCGTTGAAGAAAAACTAGATGAAATCGCAGAAGATAAAGCAGTCTGGCAAAATGTTTTAAAAGATTTTTATACGCCCCTTGAAAAAGATTTAGCCGAAGCTGAACAAAACCTGCAAAGACAAAAAATTCAAGTTCAGGAATCTTCGGAAATATGCCCCAATTGTGGAAAGCGCATGGTTGTAAGGGATTCCAGAAGAGGACAGTTTTTAGGATGTTTAGGGTATCCTGAATGCAAAACAACTATGTCTTTGGATAAAGACGGGAATGTTGCTGCTGGCCCACAAGAAACAGATATGAAATGCGATAAATGCGCAAACATTCTTCTTAAAAAATTTGGATTTAAAGGAAGATCGTATCTTGTATGTAAAAATCTTGAATGTAAAACAACGTATAATATTGATAAAGACGGGAACAAAGTTGTCAAGCCTGAACCGCAACATACGGATATAAAATGTGAAAAATGCRGAGCTGAAATGCTTAAAAGAATAGGGAAAAGAGGACCGTTTCTTGCGTGTTCAGCTTTTCCCAAATGTAGGAACTTACAATGGATAAAAATGCCAAAGGAAACAACGGAAGCGAAGAAGATTCCGAAAACGCAGACTGCAAAGGCTTTATCAAAGAAACCATCGAAGAAGAAAACAAAAGCCAGTTAGATTTTTTTGCAAAATATCTTAAAGCCGAGAGAAATTTTTCTCCGCACACTTTAAGAGCATATTTAAGAGATATATTCGATTTTGCTCTGTTCCTGCAAAAGAAGAAACTAAAGTTCTACGATGTCGGCAAATACGACATAAGAGAATTTCTTGAAGAATTAAACAAAAAACGTTTAAGCAAAGCGACTCTCGCATGAATAAAGAAGTTCAATCATTGCTCTATCCCTTAGTTTTATATCTGATAAATTAAACAGCTTCTGCATCTCGTTTTCAGTTAGAAACAACGGAACTTTTTTGTCTTTTTTAGGGCCCGACATGTTTTCTATAGGATTTTTTTTAAT
>JAIXNA010000091.1 GCA_020328135.1 Candidatus Endomicrobiellum dinenymphae | reverse complement strand
GCAAATGATGGAATACTAACAAAGCCTTACGTGATAAAAAGAATAGAAAAACTAAATACGGATAGCGAAACTGAAATGGATGGCAATATTCTTGAATCAAGGGAAATTAGAAGAGCTGTTTCTGTTGAAACAACTCTTCTAATTTCCCTTGATTCAAGAATATTGCCATCCATTTCAGTTTCGCTATCCGTATTTAGTTTTTCTATTCTTTTTATCACGTAAGGCTTTGTTAGTATTCCATCATTTGCAATTGCAGAATAAGCATTTATTATCTGTAAAGCGGTAACGCCTATACCCTGACCAAAAGAAACCGTAGGCAAAGTTAGCGCATTCCATCTTTTTACATCCATTAAAAGTCCTTTTTCTTCACCGGGTAAGTCTATACCTGCTAAAGAATAAAACCCAAACCTTCTTATATATTCGTAAAAATTCCCACTTCCTAATTTTTGCGCAATTTTTACCATTCCTATGTTTGATGACATTTCCATAGACTTACTTAGCGATGCGCTGCCTTGTATTTTATGATCGTCTCTAATTGTGTGTCCGGCGATTTTAAATTTTCCATTTTCCAAATAAAAAGTATCCGAAAGTTTTATCTTTTTAGTTTCCAACGCTGCTGCAACGGTAACAATTTTAAAGGTTGATCCGGGTTCATACACATCGCTTATAGCAGTATTTCTTAAAATACTTATGTCTTTAATTTTATCGGAACAATCGAAGTCCGGAAGCGAGACCATGGCAAGTATTTTGCCGTCTTTGGGATATTGAACGATACATATCGCTTTTTTTGCTTTATATTTTTCAAAAACTTTTCTTAATTCTTCCTCGGCTATAAATTGTATAGTTCTATCTATGCTGAGTTCAACATTTTGCCCGCGTGTCTTTGATTGATCGACCAATTTGTCTTGTATGATCCGTCCGCGTCCATCTCTGCGTATTTTTGTCATAATGGTATTACCGGAAAGCGCCTCATTGCAAATTTTTTCTATTCCTTCAAGACCATTTCCGTCGCTGCTCGTTATTCCTAGAATATGAGCAAGAAGTCTTCCTTCGGGATATTGTCTTACATACTTGGCCTCAAACCCTATACCTTTCAAKTGTTCCTTTTTTATCTTATCTATAATATCCACGTTTACGTTAAAAGCTATAGGAACATATGAAGTATTTCCAAAATCGCTTAACTGTTTTTCTTTGATTTCTATGCCATTATTTGCCAGAACAGTTTTTACCATATTAAGATCTTTTATTATTTTGGGATCTAAAAAAACTGTATATTTTTTTATGCTTGTAGCAAGAATTTTTCCGTTAAAATCTAAAATATCTCCCCGTTTTGGAGTCTCGACATTCTCACGATTGATCATTTTATCAACAGTACGATTTATTTTACCGTGAAGAATAATCTGCACATATACGAGTTTTACAAATAAAAGAAAAAAGACTGACATTATCACAAATATGAGCGCAGTCTTTCTATTAATCTTTTTGATTTTCTTTTTTCTCATTTTTAGGAAAACCTTAGTCAATGTAAACGATTGTTTTTTCGTCAGGACGATATAGACTTTTTTCTTTTGCAACTTTATACATTTTTTCAAGAGCAAGTATAGAATTGATCTCTAATCTCAACAAATCATTTTCAGCATTAATTTTATTATATTCGGTCTGTAAATTGCTTACTTTATAAGCAAATCTCATTGAAGTATTTTGCTGCCAAAGATAAACAAATACGCTGAAAATGATAAATATAATCACTAAAAACGGTTTATACATTTATTTTTTCTGCCGCCCTTATTTTTGCGCTTCTGCTTCTAGGATTAATTTTTATTTCTTCATTTGAAGCAATAATAACTTTTTTTGTAAGAATTTTGTAAACGCCCTTATCAGAATTCTGCTTAAAGTTTTGTTTTACAATTCTATCTTCCAGGGAATGAAAACTTATTATCACAATCCTTCCTCCAACATTTAGCAATTCCCGAGAGTCAAACAACAAAGTTTCTAAATTTTCAAGTTCGTCGTTTACAAAAATTCTTAACGCTTGAAAAACTTTTGTTGCCGGATTTACTTTTCCTTCAGGTCTTTTGGCATCACAAATTATCGACTGAAGTTCCAACGCTGTATTGATTATCCCTCTTTTTCTGCGTAACAGAATTGCGTCCGCGATCTGCCTTGACTTATGTTCTTCGCCATATTTGTAAAAAATATCAGCTAAATCTTCGCTCGAATAAGAATTAATAATCTCTTTAGCTGTCAGGGTATTTCTCTTGTCCATCCTCATATCCAAAACATTTGAATTGAACGAGAAACCTCTCTCTAAATCGTCAAATTGCTTTGAAGAAACACCGATATCAACTAAAATGCCATCAACTTTATTTATACCGATATTTGTCAAAACCATTTTTATATTTTTAAAATTATCTCTTATAAATGTTGCTCTGTCGCTAAAATTTTTTTCTCTTTCACAAAATTTTTTTGACGAGTCTTCATCCCAATCAAAAGCAATTATTTTAATATCTTTAAATTTCTCAAGCAGGTAAGAAGTATGCCCGCCGCCGCCAAATGTGCAATCGACATATAAGCCGTCCGGTTTATTGATTAAATATTGAGATGTTTCTAAAGGCATTACAGAAATGTGATACATATACCCTTATTTGGAAAAAAATATTTTTACAGCTACAGTTATAAGATAAACAGCGAAGCACTTTTTTAAAATTTGCTCTGGCATGGCGCCAGCAAGGTAAGATCCCACGATGCCCCCTAGTATAAACCCTACGCCTACTAAAGCAGCAACATTAAGGTTGACATGGCCTTTCTTGTAATATACAAGCACTGAAAAAAAACTTAGACATATTACTGCAAGGCACGTGCCCTGAGCCTGTTGTTGAGTCATTTTTAAAAAGAAAAGCATAAGCGTGGTTAAGATGCTAGCTCCGCCAACACCCATAAGTCCGCTTAAAAATCCGCCGGCAACACCAATTGCAATACAAGTTATAATTTCCATGCAGTTAAATACATAAATACACGCTAATTTTACAAAGACGGATTATACACCGAATTCTGTCTTTTAAATAAAAATTTAAAAGCGCAATCATTTCTCTGCTGTCAAAATCACTTTTAACAGTCAAGCGGCCATACTTCAGCCTTGCTTTCCGGTAAGGATTTAGCCGTTTCACCTTTTGCATTACTGCAAAAACTCATCCTTTTTCAAGGATGCTTTCTCATTTTTGAGTAAAGCGTCTCTGCTCGCACCTCTGCTCTCACGAGCTGCAGGAATTGCCTGCTACCGTTTACTACAGCATAAACTGTAGTTAAAGTTCGGACTTTCCTCTTTACAATAAATGTAAAGCGATTGCGTATCCGTCTTCATGAAATATTTTATTTTTTTAGCAATATTCTGGAACAATTATCACAGAACGCAAGTTCGCGTCTTTTTTGAGCTTGATTTATCAACTGCGGTCTTAATACCATACCGCAGCCTCCGCAACTTTCTCCATCGACAATAGCTACACCTTCCCCACCGCGTCCTTCACGTAATCTTTCATACTGCGACAATATTGATTGATTAACTTTTAATTTGTGTTCTTCTCTTGCTTGTTCTAAACCTTCGATTTCATCCTCTAGCTTCTTTTTAAAAATCTCAATTTTTGACACATCTGTCGCTATTTTTTGTTCAAATTCTTTTAATTCAGCGTCGCTTTTTTTTACTATGACAGACTCGTTATCTATTTTATCCATGAGTTCTAAAAGTTCATCTTCAATAATATTTTTATCATCTTTGGCTTTTTCTATTTCTAGAAGCAACGCTTTATATATATCGTTTGATTTAACGGCGTTCAATTCCATGGAATATTTGTTTATAGTTTTTTCTTTTGAATCGAGCAAAGATCCCTTTTCTTTCTTAATGGAGTTCAACTCTACAAAACTTTTCTTTTTTGCGTCGACCTCAATTTTTTTAATTTCTAATTCTTTATTTTTTTCTTCGATCAACGCTGGAGATTGACTGATTTGGTTTCTGATATTAGCAATCTCAACATCATAGGTCTGCAACTCATGCAACAACTCTAGATCCTGTTTCAAATCGTCCATTTATTCCTCGATTTCTCCGTCGTAATTTCAGCTTAGCTCGCGTCCTATTTTTGTCATAGTGAAGAAGCGAAGCGACTGAAGTATCCAAAAAAGGATTCCAATTCAAATCTTTGGTTTTCAGAATGACAAACAGACTACCCGTCAGCGTAGTTGTATAAATGAGTAGCGCATGCCCTCTGCTTTTGCCACAGTCGGCGGTTGCATTCCTGTTCTCCCCATAAATGGGTAGTGCAGGGTTCGAACCTACGACCACTCGCGTGTGAGGCAAGCGCTCTTCCGCTGAGCTAACTACCCACTAATGACGGACATTGTAGCAAATTTAACAAACAAAAAACTCTTGATTTCTCAAGAGTTTTATATATTCTCACGCTTACGTTTGGGCCTGGTAGGACTTGAACCTACGACCATTCGATTATGAGTCGAGCGCTCTAACCAACTGAGCTACAGGCCCACATTCAACGCGTGGCATTATAATCAAAATTTCACTTTATGTCAACTAACTGTAAAACGCCGCGACACATCGCGCATTTTAGGAAATTTAAAGTAGTTGCAAGTAATGAAGCGTAGTTTTGTAGTTTAAAGACTTGAGATCTCTTTGCGTATTATACCAAAAGCCCATCTTTTGATTTTCTTA
>JAIXNA010000203.1 GCA_020328135.1 Candidatus Endomicrobiellum dinenymphae | reverse complement strand
CCAAGCTAACTTTTTTTTGTGTTGTTTGAAAGAAAAACTTCTCTTGGTCTTATAACCATTTCCGTAGCAAGCGACGGAATTTTAAGTATCCAGTTTTTCTGCTTACCGTGATATTTTTTATTTATGCTCTCAAGAGCCTTGACAAAAATTTCTACATCAGTCTTATTGGAACCTTCGCCCATAATGGCAACTAGATTGAACAAATCCGCATAATCAAGCTGTATGTTATACTCTTTAGCTAAAATACTTTCAATTTCATAACCGGAAAGCCCTGTTTTCGTCACATTTACAGTAAGCTTTGTAATATCTAAATCAAAACCAAGTTTCTGAATTTCTTGCCGAGTAAAACATTTCATTGAAGATATGTTGTTATTTATACACGAACGACCCCACTCCGCAGCTTTTATAACTCTGTCAAAGTTTTCTTCACCATGCAAATATACTTGCCTTCTTGCCAAATCAAGGCTTGCAAGCGTTAAATAATTAGGGCTTGTCGTTTGAAGCATTGAAACTATTTTCTTTACCCTATTAAAGTCAATCAATTTCGAATTAAAATGAAGCGCTGATCCCTGAGACATTGCCGACAGAGTCTTATGCGTTGATTGAACACATAAATCTGCTCCGGCTTCAACAGCAGACTCAGGCAACTGTTGATTAAAATGCAAGTGAGCGCCGTGAGCTTCATCGACTAAAACAATTTTCCCTCTCCTATGGCACAAATCTACTATTTTACTCAATTCTGTAACAACGCCGTTATATGTAGGACTCGTAATAAACACAGCTTTTGACTCAGGATATCTATCCAATGCATTTCTTATCTGACTGTACGTTGTGCTAAAAATTAAATCCAGATTTTGATTTATTTCAGGCTGAACCCAAATAGGCCATACGCCCGACATTATAATTCCAGCCATAATTGACTTATGCGAACTTCTTGAAACTATTATGGAATCACCCGAATCGCATGCAGCAAGAAACATCGCCATATTGCCAACTGAAGTTCCGTTTACCAAAAAAAACGAATGCTCAACGTCATAAGCCTGCGCCATAAGTTCTTGAGCTTTTTTTATGGGACCTACAGGATCGTGCAAAGAATCTACCTCATCAAAAACAGTTACATCAAATTTATAAACTTCTTCGCCGGTATAATTTTCCAATTCTTTATCTATACTTCTGCCGTTTTTATGACCCGGACAATGAAAAGACGTGACATTCCTTTTTGCATGCGCCAAAAGGGTGTCAAACAGAGGTGCCTTGAATTGTAAGTTTGATACTTTTTTCATTGTGCTGCCTACCTCGAAAACATGCCCGGTAGAAGACTCGAACTTCTGACCCCTTCCATGTCAAGGAAGTACTCTAACCAACTGAGCTAACCGGGCAACATACAGCCAACCAACCTTGGAAATTTTGTCTGTTTTATGAGAGGTAATATTTAAACATATTAACCAAACAAAACAGACAAAATTTACCGAAAAGGACGTAGTATCCGTAGG
>JAIXNA010000015.1 GCA_020328135.1 Candidatus Endomicrobiellum dinenymphae | reverse complement strand
GATTTTAATGATCTTGCTGAAAGTGCATTGGGCCCAATAAAAACGAAAGAATATGAAAGGTCAGCGTCATTTAAAAAAGATCATTAAAATCCTTCATACTTACCGTAGTATATCCGCCCCATAAAGATACTTGCCCTTCGGCAAATGTATTTGCCGAAGGGCAAGTATCTTTATGGGGCGGATATACTACGGTAAGTATGAAGGATTTTAATGATCTTGCTGAAAGTGCATTGGGCCCAATAAAAACGAAAGAATATGAAAGGTCAGCGTCATTTAAAAAAGCAAAAGATGCGTTTATAGTAGGCGCAGATTATCTTTTTGACGTTAGCAAAGCCGTAAAAATAGGGCCCAGAGTAGCTTTCTTACAATCCAAAGCCGAGCAGCATGTTGAGCAGCATATTACGTTAGATAGTGGAATAATAAACTCAACCTCAGACACTTTATTTACTAGTTCACTAGTTCCCATTATGTTCGGCGTGAGTTGCAATAAAGACATAAGCGAGAAATTTAGTTTGAACTGGAAATTGTTTCTTGGTTATGGTTTAGTTTTTGCGGGAGACAGAACAACTATAGGTGGAAAAAATATTAAAAAACTCGATGTTGATAAAAGTGGCGGCTGCTTTGTGTCGGATATATCGATGGACGCGCAATATTGGCTTACAAAGAGATTTGGATTGGGACTTGGCCTAGGTTATAGACTTACGTCCAAAGCAGAGCTTGGAGATGGTCTAAACAAGACAAAACTTGATTTCTCAGGATTAACAACTAAGTTGAGTTTGAGCTACAAAATATAAGATTTTTTGACGTAATTTTTGACCCTCGCGCATAGTTTTTGCGCGAGGGTTTGTTTTTGCTATGAAAAAACTCTCAAAAATGCTAAAATTATATACAGTCAAATCGCTTTAAGTTGCTTTGTTAAGTTTTAACGCCAACTTGCCATTAGAGAGACTTGTGGCATTTGCAAGTCGCGGTAACTGGACAACAACAATGCTTGGTTGCTTCGTTATTTCATTTTTCGCAAAGACACTGTGCTGCTAGCGCAATTTAAAGCGGTTTTAACTATAGCTGGGAGAATAATGGCTAGATTGATGGGCATAGACTATGGTTTAAAAAGAATAGGCATTGCAATGACTGATATGTTGCAAATTACGTCTAGCCCTTTTGAGACAATTGAAAGCGTTTCTTTGAAAAAAAATACCGTAAGACTTTTAGAAATTGCCAAAAACAACGATGTCTCTGTAATTGTTTTTGGATTGCCCATAAAGATGAATGGTACGGAAGGCGAGATGGCATGTATTGTTCGTAAAGTTGTTGAGGAAATAAAATCTCTTTCTAGTATAGAAGTGGCTATGATTGATGAAAGACTTACTACAGCTCAAGCCGAAAGAATGCTTATCGACGAAGGCGATGTTTCAAGAGAAAAACGCAAAGGACTTAAAGATAAAATAGCCGCGTCGCTTATTTTACAGATTTATATGGATACTCATTTATAGTCAAGCGGGCAGTTACAGCAGACATGTCGTTGTTGTCATGTTGTTGTCGTTCTGAACGGAGCGAAAAGAACTCATGCTTTTGGATGCTTCAGTTGCCTTGCCCTTTTTTAGCATGACAACCGTGACTCTCGTTTGAAAGCCAAAGGCTTGAGGAGTCCATTTTGGATATTTCGCTTCGCTCAAGTATGACGACAAATGAGACATTGAAATGCGATACATAATAGATGGTTATAATGTAATAAATTCAAGCGATATGTTTCTGTCTTCCGCTTTAGAGGGAAGAAGAAACAAGTTGCTTGAATTTATTCAATTTCATAGACCTCATGGCAGTTTAAAAAATTCTGTTGCAATTGTTTTCGACTGTAAATCGAAAAATCCGCATGAATCAAACGGTTATAATAAATATCGCATAAGCGATATAGAAATCATTTTTAGCGATGGTATTGTTTCCGCAGATGATATTATTGTAGAAATTGTTGACGAATCTCAAAACCCCTACGAGATAACGATTGTTACAAATGATAGAGGTATAAGACGCAGAATTAGCCCAAGCGGGGCAAAATACGAGACTGTTGAGGTGTTTTTGTTAAAAGGATTTAAACAAAAAAATATTAAAAGAGCATGGGAGTATTGCGATAAAAGTGAGTCTAAACAGACAAATGAAGAGTTGGTAAAATTGTGGTTAAAAAAATAGTAACAGTTTTATCAGCAGGTATAATATGTTTTTTGATTGTTGCCTGCATACATTTTTTTTCTTCTACTGACACTGAGCGGGTTTTAATAAAAGTTAAAAAAGGCGATAGTTTTGCGTCTGTAGTAGCAACAAGACTGAAAGAAAATAAGCTTATATGTTCTAAGGATTTATTTTTAGGACTTGTAAAATTTACAAAATCGCAAGGTAAACTTAAAGCGGGTGTTTATAGTTTTTCAAAAAAAGACAGTATGTTTAAAATATTAAAAAATTTAAAAAACTATTCTAAAAATATCTTGCGGTTTACTGTTCCCGAAGGAAACAATATAAAGCAGATAGCTGATATCGTGTCTCAAACGATAGATATTGATAAAGAAAAATTTATTAAAATTGCGCAAGATAAAAATTTAGAAGGGTATCTTATGCCTGAAACTTATTTTGTAGTTCCGGGAGAAACAGAAGAAAATATAATTAAAATGATGCGCGATGAATTTAATAAAAAGATTATGCCGGAAATGTACGAAAGAGCAAAAGAAATGAATGTTGCGTTTAAAGATATAGTTATAATGGCATCAATTATTGAAAAAGAAACCGTAGATCGCGAAGAAAAACAAATAATAGCGGCAGTTTTTTATAACAGACTTAAAAAACGCATTAGATTGCAATCCTGCGCCACTGTTTTGTATGCTATGGGCGTAAATAAAACTAAGCTGACTATTGAAGATACAAAATTTGATTCACCGTACAACACTTATAGACATTTTGGTCTTCCTCCAGGACCTATATGTAACCCAGGTGTTGAGTCTATAAAGGCGGCTTTATATCCTACAGATACCAGAAGTTTATTTTTTGTTTCAGATGGTAACGGCAGGCACTTATTTGCAAAAAATCTTGTTGAGCATAAGCAAAATAGGCAAAAAGTAAACTTGAAAAAAGAACTGAAAAATTGATTATATCAGGAAATTATTGTGGACAAGAAAAGAGTTTATTTGGATAACAGCGCTACAACGGCTGTTAATATGGAAGTTATAAAAGAAATGCAGCCGTATTTTTCCGACGCATACGGGAATGCTTCAAGTTTTCATTATTTTGGAAGACAGTCTAAGTCGGCTCTTGATAACGCAAGATCCAAAGTTGCGCTGTTGTTAAATGCAAGTCCTGAAGAAATATTTTTTACAGGTTGTGGTACGGAAGCCGACAACATTGCGATATTTGGCATATTAAATGCTTGTGGAAAAAAAGGTCATATAATCACAAGCAAAATAGAGCATCATGCGGTTTTATATTCATGCAAATATCTTGAAGAAAATGGGTATGAAGTAACTTACCTTGGCGTAGATAAAGACGGAGTGGTTTCGGTAGAGGATTTTAAAAAGTCGGTAAAAGATAATACCATGCTTGTGACAATCATGCACGCGAACAACGAAGTTGGCGCGTTGCAACCCATAGCAGAAATTGCCGCTGAACTAAAAAAAATTAACGAAATAAGAAAAGACAAAATTTATTTTCATACGGATGCAGTGCAGTCTGCAGGTAAACTTCGGTTAGATGTTAAAAAACTCAACGTTGATTTGCTTGCCATATCGGGTCATAAATTTAACGGTCCCAAAGGCGTAGGCGTTTTGTATGTTAGAGGCGGAACAAATATATCTCCCATAACTTTTGGCGGACATCATGAAAGAGGTCTTCGTCCAGGTACAGAAAATGTTGCTTGTATCGTTGGTCTTGCCAAAGCGCTTGAGCTTTCAAATGTTAATCTCGAAGCAAATAACAAAACCATTTTTAATTTGAGAGAAAAACTTAAAAAAGGGATTCTCGATAAAATTCCTGAAGTAATTATAAACGGAAGCGGCAATAAAGCTGTTGATAATATTTTAAACGTAAGTTTTAATTATATCGAAGGAGAAGCATTGCTTCTTATGCTTGATATGAGGGGCATTGCTGTTTCTACGGGTTCTGCGTGCGCTTCCGGCGAGGCTGGACCGTCGCATGTTTTAAAAGCTATGAATGTTGACACCGTGGTTGCGCAAAGCGCAATTCGATTTTCTTTTGGTCATAATAACACGCAGGAAGAAGTTGATTATGCGCTTGAAGTTTTGCCAAAGATTGTAAGCGACTTGCGTTTTATGTCTCCTGTGTGGAAGCAAAAAAGGTTTGAGAATAAATGATAGAATAAGTAAAGCATTCGCTATGTTTTACAGTTTGTAACGGGGGAAAAATGTACATTGATTTTTTATCAGATTGGCCGGCTTATTTGTTTATGTTGCTGTTTGTTGTTTTCTTTGTATATATTATTGCCAAAGGACAACATAAACAAAAACAAGAGTCTGTAAGAAGTAAAGATAAAATTGTAGAGTAGCAAATATTGTGGTAATTTCTCTTTTTATTCACTTTTCTCCAAAATAAATCGTTCTCTCTTAGCAGCCTGCTTTCGAATGTTTTAGTCGAGATAGTTGAGTTCTTCGGGAGCTTGGTTTCCTTAGAGCGGCGATATCGACGGAAGAATAAAAATGCTATAGTAAATTCCCCTTTCTTTGAAAGAGGCGGCTAGCGTAGCCCGTGGAGTATATGATGAAAATATATAGTAAACTGTCGCGCGGTATTATAACATTGTAATGTGGAGGAATTATGGCTGATAAGTTTTCTTTTGATATTGTTTCCGAAGTAGATATGATGGAAGTGGATAATGCCGTTAATCAGGCGCAAAAAGAGCTTGCAAACAGGTTTGATTTTAAAGGCAGTAAATCGTCCATAGAATTGAATAAAAACGATAAGAAGATAACGCTTGTAGCGGATGATGATTTTAAAATGAAAGCTTTGAAAGATATTTTGGAGGGTCGTTTTGCAAAAAGAGGCGTTTCTATAAAATCTTTAAATTACAAAGCTCAAGAAAATGCTTTTGAAGGATACATCAGACAAACAGCCGAAATTATTTCAGGGTTGCCTTCAGATAAAGCAAAGGAACTTTCAAAGATCATTAGAGATTCAAAGATAAAAGTACAAACGCAGATAGATGGCGCAAAAGTGAAAGTGATTTCGCCCAAAAAAGATGATTTACAACATGTGATAACTTATTTAAAAGAAGCGTCTTTTTCATTACCATTACAGTTTACAAATTACAGATAGGAGATTTGAAGCGTCTGTTAGTAAAAGCAGAATATTGATAGTTGACGATAAACAAAATATAAGATAACTTTTAATGTTAGAATTTTCTAAACTTTGGTACGAAACTCTTTCTGCGATAAACAGTGAAGATGCTACGTCAAAAATCAATGCCGAAAGAGTTCGTATTGTGATTACTGATATGAAAATACCTAAAGTTGCCGGACTTGATCTTTTAAAAAGCTTTTTAAGAAGCGTTTGATAAAACAACGGAGATAAAATCTGTTTTAGCATATCCGATAATTTTGAGCGACAAGATTAGGGGTTATTTAGTATTGCCAAAAAACAGAGGAAACTTCGTCGTTTATTCAAGCAGATTTAAGAAATGTTTTAGTGTTTGCCGCGCAAATTTTGCCCAGTTATAAATAATGCCAAATTTTATGAGAAGCTTGCGGCGAAAGCTGCGGAATTTTAGCAACTTTCATTTGCTTTAGATACTGTAAAAAGGAAATCCAATCTTTGAAGAAAGATGTAAATTCATGTCCTTAAAAAATAAAATCATTAATGTTATTTCTGAAAAAATTGTTTTTCCCGGTCGGTCGCTTTGCAGATGTCAAGATGGAGTAGCTTTGTTTACAGATGGACTTTTGCCCGGAGAATCAGCAGATGTTCTTGTAATAAAAGATAAAAAAACTTTTAGACAAGGATTGCTAAAAAATATTACTTCAAAGTCAAATGAAAGAGCGCTTCCGTTGTGTTCGTCGTTTGGTTTTTGCGGCGGGTGTTCTTTTCAAAATACTTCTTATGAAAATCAGGTTAAATATAAGCAGGAATATGTATCTGAACTTTTGAATTTTACAGGAATAGAAATTTTAAAAATGTTGGTTAGTCCACAAATTTGGTATTACAGAAATAAAATGGAATTCAGTTTTTTTGATAATAAAAACAGCGCAGACTTAGGTCTTCACCGTAAAGGGAGCTTTGATAGGTACGTTTCGGTCCCTCCGTGTTTTATTGCTGACAAAGATTTTTTACAAGCTGTAGAAATTGTAAAAGATTTTGCAAGTGAAAATAATCTCCATGCTTATAATAATAAAACGCATGAAGGTTTTCTTAGGCATTTGGTTTTACGTAAAGCCCAAAATAACAATCAGTTCCTCATAAACGTAGTTACAAGCGCCGCCGGCAAGATAGCTTTCCTCGAATCTCTTGTAAAAGATCTCGGAAATATTGCGCATAGTGTTTATTGGACATTAAACGACAGCTTGTCGGATGCGGTTGTGTCTAACAAGCTGACCCTTATGTTTGGGAAACCGTTTATAACTGAAAAACTTAATATAGACTGTAAAGATTATCTCTTTAACATTTCGCCATTTTCATTTTTTCAAACGAACTCTAAAGGAACAGAACTTCTTTATAATGAAGTTTTAAGGTTGTTGAACCCGTCGAAAAATGATATTTTGCTTGATTTGTATTGCGGTACGGGAACAATCGGCATATCGATGGCTAGTAACGTGAAAAAAGTTATTGGAATAGAACAGATTAAACAAGCGATAGGCAATGCAAAAGAAAATGCTTTAATTAACAATATTTCTAATGCGGAGTTTTATGTTTCTACAGTGGAAGATTGGGTAAAAGAAAATGATAATAATTTTGATATTGTAGTTGTTGACCCTCCCCGCGTTGGGCTTACAAAAGACGTTGTTAAATTTTTACTTAAATCGAATGCAAAAAGAATAGTTTATGTTTCCTGTAATCCAACTACCTTAGCGAGGGATTTGCAAATTATTATTGAAAGCGCTAAATTCGCTGTCAAAGAAATTGTGTCTGTTGATATGTTTCCTCAGACGTTTCACGTAGAAGCTGTTGTGTTGTTAGAAGTTGTGTAATTATTAAAATAAGACGATGGGAGATACGTTATTATGAAGTCGTTAAAGTTTTTATTTATGTTTTTATTTGTTTTTGCAACAAGCGCCGCTTATTGTGAAATGCTTACCCTTAATGAATATTTAGACATGGTTATTAAAAATAACAGCGAACTTAGATCTGTGCAGTTAAATATTGATGCCCTAAACTGCAAGCTCGCTGAAGTAGAAAAAATTTATTCTTGTTCCCTGAGCGCAGGCGTTGATTATCTTGATGATAAAAGCGCAAGACCGTATAATCCATCTGTAAGAATAGACGACATGTCGAAGTTAAGCTATGATGCCGGCATTAGCAAACAATTTGCAACCGGTACTCAAGTCTCCTTGGGTTTAAACGGATCGTTAGGCCAATATAAGTATGCGCCAAGTCCCGCCGCGAAGGATTACAATTTGAGCGATGTTGCTCCTTTTGTTAAGTTACAACAATCGTTGTGGAAAGACATAAATGGCGGATCAACGAAGGCAGGTATAGCAAAAGCTAAAGCGAGCGCGAAATCTGCATTGTATTTGTTGGAGTATAAAAAACAAAATATTTTACTCAACGTGAAACTCGCATATTGGAATTTGTCATACGCAAAAACGGTTATAGATTTTAGAAAAATGTCTTTAACAAGAACGGAAAAGATATCGGATTGGACTACAAGAAGGTATAACATGGATTTGGCGGAAAAATCAGATTTGCTTCAATCTCAGGCCGCTGTGAAATTAGGCGAGTTAAATTTGAAGTTGGCTTACGAGGATGAAAATAAAGCAAATAGAGTATTTAATCAATATTTAAATATTAAAGATGATAAAATTAAATATGATCTTGAAAATTTTAAAGATAAAGGAAATAATTTTAAAGGCGATAAGATGCTGAGCAAGAAAGGTATAAGGGCTGATGTTCTTTCAACCTTGGAGGATGCGCAAAGCTCTTTGCATGATCAGATTGCTCATGATAAAAGTTCCGGAGCAGATTTGGTTTTAAGCGGACAGTTTGCCTTAAATGGCGTGGAACAGGCTCTAAGCGAGGCTGTCCGGCATATAACAAATGGCGATAAACCATCTTATTTAGTGGGTTTAAAATATACGCTTCCTTTAGATTTTAAACTTAGAAAAACTGTAAGTCAAGGCTATGAAGCGGCAAAAAATTCAGCTCAAAAATCTGCCGAATACGCAGCGATTCAAGAAAATAACGATTGGTTTCAGCTTGTAGATAATTGGAACAATGCAAAATTAAGACTTGACCTTGTGATTGAGATAGAAAAGGCGCAGCAGCAAAGACAGGAAGAAGACAAAAATTTGTTGAGAAAAGGTAGAACTACGACAAATCTTGTTTTGCAAAGTGAGCAGGCTTTAGACGATGCTACGTTAAATGTTTTAAAAAGTATTTTAGAACTAATTCAGATATATGAAAAAGCGGGAACTTTTTACGGTTGTCAGTTATAGTTAAGCGGCTTTACGACAAGCGCGCGAAGGAAATATTTTGCCAGTTTTTTTTGTCGTTATTAGACTTCCCGCATAAATACGCGCTCTTCATGCTCCGGCAGGTTTGCCACCACTTTCTCATGCTCCGACAATGCCCCTGGCGTTGCCGCTCTTTTTAGCGAAAGAGGAATCACACAGCGAGAAAGGAGAATAAAACACTGCAGTAAATTCCTCTTTTTGCAAAAAAGGGCGGCGCACAGGCGCAGTTTGACTGGGTATTTGCGCAGGAAGTTTATTTCTTGACTAAATAAATTCTGGGTTTGAAGAATAGGTCGTTTTGGATGCTTCAGTCGCTTTGCTTCATCAGCATGACAAACACAGCTTTTTGTCGTACTTGAGCATACGAAGTATCCATGTTCTTTACCTTCTCAGGCATTTATTTGTGAGACTTAAGATGAAAGATTGTGTCTGTGTTTTCCACACGTTTTGCATGGTCTTATAAAGGTTAGAATGGAAATATTAAATTAAGGGATAAAAGTATGAATTTTGCAAAATTGTCAATTAAACGTCCCACCTTTGTGATAGCGTTGTTAATGACTTTACTTATTTTAGGCGCTATATCTCTAAGCAAACTTAGCGTAAGAATGTTCCCGGATGTTGAGCTTCCGTATGTTGCTGTTGTAACTGTTTATCCGGGCGCCGGCGTTTCAGAAATTGAGCAGCTTGTTACAAAACCGATAGAAGATGCGATTAGCGGCGTTTCGGGATTGAAACATATTCAGTCTATAAATCAGGATAACTCATCTGTGGTATTTGGCGAATTTGAACTTTCAAAAGATCCTGATATTGCGGCTCAGGAAGTTAGAGATAAAATGGGTCAGATAAGATCTGCTTTGCCTGATGATATAAAAGAACCTGTTATAATGAAAGCTGACTTTAACAGTATGCCTATTATTACATTGAGTTTGAAAGCAAAAGATATGAGTCCTAAACAGTTGTATGATTTTGCTGATGATATAGTTTCTAAAGATTTTGCTCGAGTTCCTGGCGTTTCAGAAGTAAAAATTGTTGGCGGATTAAAAAGGGAAATACACATTAATGCAAATAGGGAAAAACTGAAAGAACATGAGCTTACGCTTACTTCTTTAGCTGGAAAAATTAAGTTAAATTCTTCAAATATTCCAGCCGGAAAAATTAATAGAGGATCTCAAGAAATATCGTTTAGAACGATGGGCGAATTCAAATCAGTGGAACAAATTAACGATGTTGTTGTGAACTTTGTCGGCAATGATAAATCTGTTACTGTAATGGATGTTGCTCAAGTTGAAGATGGTGTTGAAATTGAAACTTCAAGAGCAAGAATTGATACTAGAGAAAACGGCAAGATATTATCGGAACCCGCTCTTTTGTTGCAGATTTACAGGCAGGCAAAGGGCAACGACGTAGCTGTGTCGGATGGAGTAGGAAAAAAAATCAAAGAAATAAACGAAAAGTATAAACAGTACCCAAGTCAACCTCAGCTCACTACAATTTTGGACATTGCCCGCGGCGTAAAAATGAACATTGACGATGTAAAGTCAACGATACTTGAAGGTGTTTTTCTTGCTATTATAGTTGTATATTTCTTTTTGGGCAGCTGGCGTTCGACGTTTATCACAGCTTTATCTCTTCCAAACAGTTTGATAGGTTCGTTTGTATTTATGTATGTTTTTGGATTTAGCTTAAATGTTTTGTCGCTAATGGCATTGTCTCTTGCTATTGGACTTTTGATAGATGATGCAATTGTTGTACGTGAAAATATTTTTAGACATTATGAAGAAGGCTCGTCTCCTCTAAAAGCTGCAATTGTGGGAACAAATGAAGTTACTCTCGCTGTTGTTGCTACTACGAGCGTGGTTATAGCGGTATTTCTTCCAGTTGCTTTTCTAAGCGGAATTATGGGACAATTTTTTAGAGAATTTGGGTTGACCGTGGTATTTGCAATGATTATATCTATTCTTGACGCATTGACAATAGCGCCTATGCTTTCTGCTTATATTATTTCTGAACATAATAAGAAGTCCGCAAAGAAATGGAAAATTCAAGAAGCGCTTATCAAATTTTTTAGAGCAATAACAGTGGACTGGTTTAATATAGTTTTCGGTTTTATTGAAAGGGCGTATAAGAACATTATTTCTTTTGTTGTTAAAGAAAAACTTGTTGATGTGGAATCTAGTTTTTTTGGAAAGAAGAAAAGACACTTTATTATAAGTTGGAAATTTGTTACTTTGTTTATTACTGTTTTTGTATTTTTAGGTACAATTGCGGTGGCAAAAAAATATCTTAAAACTACGTTTATGCCTGCTTCTGAATTGGGCGAGTTTAATGTTAATGTTCAAGCTAAACCGGGAACGTCTTTGGATAAAATGGACATTTATGCGAAACAAATTGAAGAAATACTTATGAGCGACCCTAACATTGAGCTTGTTTCTTGCGTGGTTGGAGCTGTCGATATGTTCACCAAGCTTTCAAGCAAAGCGAGGTTATACGTAAAAATGATTCCCGCTAAGCCTCATGCAGGGTTATTTGGTAAGAAAAACGACGCATTGGGCTTGCCTGAAAGAACTCG
>JAIXNA010000090.1 GCA_020328135.1 Candidatus Endomicrobiellum dinenymphae | reverse complement strand
TACGCTGGCTGTTATAGAAAAAAATCCTGCAACAAATCAAAGAATTTCTAAAAAAACCATTTTTTTATTTCTTCGTCATTTAGCGCCCTATACGTCTTATTGATTAAAAAAGACGTATAGGGCGCTAAATGACGAAGAAATAAAAAAATGGTTTTTTTAGAAATTCTTTGATTTGTTGCAGGTTTGTTAAGCCCCAAGCCATACGCTATCCACAATGCGCTGCCCATGTCGCAAATAAGAAACATGAGCATCGAAACGCCTCTAGCTGACTTTGTTTTCCATATTTTGTAAACCTGCGGAACGTACGCTGGCTGTTATAGAAAAAAATCCTGCAACAAATCAAAGAATTTCTAAAAAAACCATTTTTTTATTTCTTCGTCATTTAGCGCCCTATACGTCTTATTGATTAAAAAAGACTTTATTGCGCGTTGTGGACAGTAGGATATACATCTCATACATACTTGGCATTTCTTGCCGTTAAAGACAGGACAACCATTTTTTATTGAAATATTTTGAACAGGACATATCTTAACGCAAAGTCCGCATTTTGAACATCTATGATTAACTACGCGGAATTTAACAATCTTCTGAAATAAATTCCCATTCCATCTATCTGTAATAAATCCTGATACTGCAAAGCATATTTTAAAAAATAAATTTGTTTTGCCTGCCTTCGTCGTACCATCGGCAAGATCTTTTGCATATTTTTCCATTTCGAAATATGCTCTTTCTCTTTTTAATATATTTTTTTCTTCTTTTTGCACGGCTATAAAATTATTAGGCATTAAGAAACCGCGAGTTCCTATTAACGTATAACCCTTGTTCTTAAGAATATCTCCAAAATTTGCGGCCGCATTAAGGGAAGAATCTCCCATAGTTGTAAATGTGAAAATTTCAGCGCCATTTGCCTGCGGCAGATTATCTATAAATTTTTTTACTATCGGAAATGTGTTCCAGCAAGCCACAGGGAAACCTATCCCGATTGTATTTGATAAATTTATTTTTTGAGGATTAGTTTTTGCCATATCATTAATAGCGACAACGCAATTGTTACTTTCAAGCGCGTCTGCAATTTTTTTTGCGGCAAGAAGCGTGTTGCCCGTACCTGTAAAGAAGAAAATATCAACTGTTTTTATTTTCACTGTTTTTCTGTTTCCTTTCTTTTTTTTGTTTTTCAAGATAAATAGTAAGTATTGCAATGTCAGACGGTTTAATTGCGCGTATTCTTGACGCTTGCCCTATAGTTTGAGGACGAACTTCCACAAATCTTTGCTTTGTTTCCGCAGAGAAAGAGTCAACTCTAGCGTAGTCAAAATCTTCAGGAATTCTGCGATCTTCGTTTTTCTTTATTCTGTTTGCCATCTTGTCTTGAATTTCAATATATCCTTCGTATTTTTTATGGATTGAAACTTCTTCGTTCGCTTTTTCGATGGACCACGGAGATAATTCCTTGTCGCTTGGCAAATTTTCTGTTTTGCCTTTGTATATGTCCGTCAATGTATTTCTGTATAGTTCAAATTTTTTGTACGCCTTGTCTGATATAAGACCTATCGAATGCCCAATATCCATAAGTCTTAAATCTGCATTATCATTTCTTATTGAGAGCCTGTATTCCGCTCTAGAAGTAAACATTCTATAGGGTTCATCCATGCCCTTTGTAGTTATATCGTCTATAAGTATTCCAATGTAAGATTCGTTTCTTCCAAGCATAAGAGGTTCCCTTCCCAAAATTTTAAGCCCTGCATTTACGCCTGCCACAAAACCCTGCGATGCCGCTTCTTCGTAACCTGTAGTTCCATTTATTTGTCCGCCCAAGAAAAGATTTTCAACAGTTTTGGTTTCTAAAGACTTTTTTATTTGCAAAGGGCTTGAATAATCATACTCTATAGCGTATCCATATCTTATAACTTTTGCATTTTCTAGACCTGCAATTGAGTTTATCATTTGTTGTTGTATATCAAAAGGGAGACCGGTATAAAGACCATTTAAATACACTTCGTTTGTGTTGTATCCTTCAGGCTCAACAAATATGTGATGGCTTGTTTTTTCGGGATATCTTTCTATTTTTTCTTCTATAGCGGGACAGTATCTTGGACTTTTACTGTTTACTTTACCTATGCCTATTGAAGAAAGATCTAAATTATCGCCGACTATTTTGTGCGTGTTTGGATTTGTATAAGTAAGCCAGCATGAAAGTTGTTTTAGATTTTTTCTCCATGATTCAATTTCAGTAAAATGAGAAAACGACCTCGGTTCTTTATCTCCCGGTTGTTCTGTCATTTTTGAGCGATCTATGGAAAGCGAATTGATTCTAGGCGTTGTAGTTGTTTTAAATCTGCCAAGCGCTAATCCGCAGTCTTCCGAAAGAGATCTTGAAAGGTAAGAAGCAGGTCTTTCATTAAATCTTCCGCCGTCAAAATGCGCTCTGCCAAGATGTATAGTTCCGTTTAGAAATGTTCCTGTGGTTACTACCACAGCATCCGCGTTCATTATTTCGCCGGTAAGAACTTTTACACCGCATATCTTACCGTTTTTAACTACCAAAGACGCGGCTTCAGACTGCAATATTTCAAGATTTTGTTGGTTTTGCAGAGATTTTGACATCAAAACAGAATAAAGTTCTTTGTCGCACTGGGCCCTTGGCGACCATACCGCAGGACCTCTTGAGCTGTTTAAAACTTTAAATTGCAATCCGGCATGGTCTGCTATCCATCCCATTTCGCCGCCTATTGCGTCTATTTCTCTCACCATTTGCCCTTTTGCAATACCGCCTACAGCCGGATTGCAGGGCATTCTCGCTATAGAGTCAACATTTAATGTAATTATAAGCGTTTTAAGTCCCATTCTTGCGCATGCCAACGAGGCTTCGCAACCGGCATGTCCTGCCCCGACAACAACTACTTGATACTTTCTTTCCATATTAGGCATTCCTATCAAAAATCATTAACAATTTTCATATGAAAACTTTCTAGATTCTATCTTTTTGCGCCTTAAAAAACAAATTTTTTCACACTTATTTAAACTTTAAAAGTAAACTTATAGGGCGCTTTGCCTGAAGGCGCTAATTTTGATAGCATATATTTAGAGGCTATGTCTTAAACTACAGAGGACCGACTTAACAGCGGACCAAGAAAATATCTAAATTATCTTACATCTCGGGAGGTTTTTAGTTCTACTATTACATTGGCGACTCAAGTTCGCCGGGTTGTAAATTAAAAATTTTAATTTGATACAATTGGCGAGCTAAGCGCAATTGTTGCAAGTTCGTTTTTATTATCAAAAAGTTTGGTTTACGGCTACTTCTTAATTAGACTGCAGGAGGAACAATGAAAAAGAAAATGATGAAGATATTGTTAATGATTAGCGTATTTATGTTATTGAGCGCAACATCCAAATTATTTGCGGCAGAAGCAGGCAGTGTAGCAGAACAATTTGGAATTAAAGTTACATGGGGCGGCGCAGTTGTTATGCAAGGAACGCCCAAAGCAAACAGTACAAAAAAAAACAACAATAATGGTTCAAACGATGCGACATATGCGTCCTCTTTAAACATTACAAAAGAGTTCGAAAATAACGGAAAAATTGTTGCCAAATTTAAAGTCGGTAGAGGTCGTGGGCTAAATCAGTCATTACAAACATACGCGCAAGTAAATTCAGATTCTGACCATACTATAGATCCTGCAAATAATGATGTTTTTGCGAAGATTTCCGAGTTGTCTTATCAGCAATCTTTCCTGGGTAATAAACTTACGGCAAATGTTGGAAAATTGAACTTCAAGTCGTATTTTACCGACAATAAATATGCAAAAGAGTTTATAACTGGCGCTTTTTCAGGAGACAAAGTAATTGATAAAGCGCCGCCGCGTATTGCATTAAGGCTGAATTACGCGGCGCTTGATAAACTTGATATTTCCTACGCTTGTTTTACAAACACAAACCTTGATTATTTTAATGCAAAAGGGGTTAATATCCTGCAAGCCGCTTATAAACCTTCTAAAAAAGATAATTATAAAGTGTACGCTTGGCTAAACAACAAAGAAGATTATTCCTCTTTTGAAAATAATAATAAAAAATCAGGGACCTATGGCGTTGGCATAAGCGCAGATAAAGAAATAAATAAAGAAATTGGAATATTTGGCAGATTTTCGTACAGAGATCCCTCTGTTGGAACAGATATGCGGGTTAGCGCAGATACTGTTCACCCTCTCTCCATGTCATGGAATATTGGAGCTCAGATGAAAGGCTCATCATGGTCTAGGACAAATGATGTTGCAGGTTTTGCAATCGGGCAGATATATGGTTCTTCGTATTACAGAAAACATAAAAAGAAAGTCATGATAAAAGAGATAGATGAAAATGGCAATAAAGTGACAGAGAAGGACTATAAAGACGGCGCTGAAATACAGATGGAATTATATTACAAATTTGTAGTAAGCGAGCATATTGCTCTTATTCCAACTGCGCAGTATCTTGTAAGTCCTAAAGGCGGAAACGTTGCTACGGACGATAATGTATTCGTCTATGGAATAAGAACTCAATTTACCTTCTGATTCTTTAATATTCTTGTTGCGCATAACCGTAATTATAACGATATATTGGCGCTTTGCCGTCTTGTATAAGTTTGAACTACTATTTTAATTCATAAAGAATTAGACTATTGCGTTCTTTTCCAAGATTTTGATTGACACTTGTCCGCTTGTAGGATAAACTTAATTCGTTTTGGCGATATTGCTTTAACAAACGAAAGAATTGCGCTCTTGCAATGCCAATAATATCATAAATAATTTCTAACTTTACCGCGTTGTCTTTGCGCTTTTTTAAAAGCTCTTTA
>JAIXNA010000202.1 GCA_020328135.1 Candidatus Endomicrobiellum dinenymphae | reverse complement strand
CCCAACGTTATAGACATCATACATTTTCAATATTTTTTAATAAATCATCTATCGCAACTTCAAGCGTTGCTATATCGTTTGAAGTTGCGATAGATGATTTATTAAAAAATATTGAAAATGTATGATGTCTATAACGTTGGGCGCGGTCATGCCGGTATGATGGCGGCTATAAAAGCCGGTGGCTCCAAAGTTTGTAAATTACATCTTCCCTTTCCATTGATAGAAAGCCTTATTGCAGGACAAGCTTTTTTCTAAAATTATTGTTTTTAGTCCTCGCTCACCGGCTTTTATAGCCGCCATCATACCGGCATGACCGCGCCCAACGTTATAGACATCATACATTTTCAATATTTTTTAATAAATCATCTATCGCAACTTCAAGCGTTGCTATATCGTTTGAGTCGTTAATAAAAGTAATATCTGCCATATTTGCCGTTTTTCTTAACTGCTGACCGGAACCTTCCGTTTGAGATTCTTTTTTTTCAAGCTCAATAAATTTTTCTAATGTTTGAGGATCTCCCTGTCTTTTTCTATTCTGCATTCTCTCAAAACGTACATCTTGAGGAGCATCAATATTTACCAAAACAAAATCCTTTCTTTCTTGAAGCGCTTTAACTTCGTCGGAATGCCTTATGGATGTTATGCAATACTTTCCATCTAAACCAATTTTTTCTAAAACTCTTTTTGCAAGAATTCCATTGCCGTTTTCTTCTCTTAACTTCGTTCCAAATACTATAAGGGTTTCTCTAACAGGCTCAATACCCTCTTCTTTCATTATATCCCTTATAACTTCAGACAGAGAAAAATGTTTGTATCCATGTTTTTTAGAAATATACTCAGCAACCGTATCTTTGCCGGAACAATAAGAACCTGTTAAACCTATAATCATTTTATCGCCCCTAAAAAAACTAAAAAACCTTTCTATTTCCATTTTAACTACACATTTCTTTATCGACCCTTGACAACATGATAGGACATTTGGCATCCCCGGGGAAATATTGCAAACATTCCGTAACTTAACACAACATTAAAATCAGGTTTATCATTAAAAAGCTATATCTCTCAACTCATTGTAATCTTTATGACTGTCCCTACAAGCGCGCAAGCTTTTCCAGCCTACTACATCGCAGCTGTCAATAATATACTGCGCATCGATATTTTTTTATGTATTTCAGGTTTTTGTTCTGATATTTTTTATGTTGAAATGTTTCGACAATGGCATATATGTTGTCGCCTATTTCATAGCGTTTTTCTTCTGAAGAAAAAGATACATTAACTTTTATAAAATCCAAAGCTTCTTTAACGGCATCGTTAAAATTTGAATAAAAACCAATGTTTTTTAAATCATCTATAATCACGACTACTGCCACCTTTTTAAATTTTGGCATTCCCGAAACGCCATTGTCGAAACATTTCAACATAAAAAATATCAGAACAAAAACCTGAAATACATAAAAAAATATCGATGCGCAAGCTTTTCCAGCCTACTACATCGCAGCTGTCACTGTCA
>JAIXNA010000089.1 GCA_020328135.1 Candidatus Endomicrobiellum dinenymphae | reverse complement strand
GGTAGAAATGGTAATGCCCGGAGATAACATAACGATGGATATTGAGTTGATAATGCCTGTAGCAATGGAACCGCAGTTAAGATTTGCAATCAGAGAAGGAGGGAGAACAGTCGGTTCAGGTGTTGTTATTGAAATCGTTGAATAATATGTGTATTCCATTTCTCTCTTTTTTAATTCCCTTTTCTAAAAGGGGTGGTACGGGGGGCGGAGTCTGTCGGTGTATTGAGATGGTGGCAGGTGTCCTGCGTTGGGGATAATAGAGACATTCGAGGATAAACTCTGCCTGTCGGGTGGGGTATGCCGCGGTATGAAGGTTGCAAAACCTTTCCATAATTGCTCCAATACACAGATGTGATTTGGTTTTGTTTTAAGCAAAACAGGAAAAATTTAGTATTTTAAATAACTGCTGCATGGTTTGAAGTATCTGGAATGTTGTGTTGTGCTAAAGCGCAAAGGTAAGCAGAGATAAACTGAAATCAAGTAAATAGGATTAAATTTATGGTAAATGAAAAAGTAGCGCCGGCTCAGCGTTTAAGAATTAAGTTGCGGGCATACGATCATAAAATGTTAGATGATTCGCTTGCCAAGATAGTGGAAACGGCAAGGCGTACCGGAGCGACTATAACCGGACCCGTGCTTTTGCCTACTAACATAAAAAAATATACAGTCAACAGATCTGTTCACGCGGATAAAAAATCACGCGAACAGTTTGAAATGAGAATTCATAAGAGATTAGTTGATATTCGCGAGCCTTCGCCAAAAACTGTTGAAGAACTTATGAAGCTTGATTTGCCCGCGGGTGTTGATATTGAAATCAAGATGTAATCCTTCAAAAAATATTTGAATCGCAGAGAGAAAGTATGTTAAAATCAATTATTGGAAAAAAAGTAGGTATGACGCAGGTTTTCGACGATAAAGGGAATCTAGTACCTGTAACAGTAGTAGAGGCAGGACCTTGTGTTGTTACGAATGTGCGCACAACTGAAAAAGATGGCTACTCTGCTGTTCAGCTTGCTTTCAGAGATGTAAAAGAAAAAAATCTTAATAAGGCTCAAGCAGGTCTTTTTAAGAAAAATAATCTTTCGCTTAAGAAGATTTTAAAAGAATTTAGAGTTGCTGATGTTGCTGGTTTTACAGTTGGACAAGAGATAAAAGCAGATGTGTTTAAAGCAGGCGACTACGTTGATGTTCGTGCTGTGACAAAGGGTAAAGGTTATGCCGGTGTTATTAAAAGACATAACTTTGGTATGCAGCCTACAACTCACGGTCAATCCGATAGAACTCGCGCAAGAGGTTCTAGCGGTGGGCAGGGACCGCAGAAGGTTTTAAAAGGCATGAGAATGTCTGGACATTTAGGCGGTGAATATGTTACAATACAAAGACTGCTTGTCGTAAATGTTGATATTGGAAAAAATGCCTTGCTTATTAAGGGCGCTGTTCCCGCTGTAAAGACCGGAACATTAGTCATAAGCAGCACGCTTAAAAAAATTCCTGTCGTTGGGGAAGTAAAAGATAAGGCAAAGAAGTAGCCGAATGCGAATATGTGCTAGCGCGATGTCTTTGCGAGAAATAAAATGACGAAGCAGTCCAGCGTTGTTGTCTAGGTTGCTACGACTTGCAGGTGTCGCAAGTCTCGCATCTCGCAGTGGGTTGATGACGAGATGGCGTTAAAACTTAACGGAGCAGCTTAAAATGATTTGGCTATAATGTGTGTGACGAAGACTGTTCTGTTAGCGTTAAGGGTTCGTTGTTGTTTGTCTAGTGCGTGTAAATTTACAATGATTTAATAATAATACCTATCGTGTGTTTAGTGTTACCGGTGGAATAGAGAGAGAATGGAAACAATAGTTTATAACGCAAAGGGTCAGGAAAAAGGAAGAATAGAGCTTCCCGCGTTTTTTGGTACGGAAGTTTCCGGCGTGCTTTTGCATGAAATCGCGACGGCATACTTAAGCAATCAAAGATCCGGTACACACAAAACAAAAACGAGAGGTGAAGTTTCTTTTTCAGGAGCAAAGCCGTGGAAACAGAAAGGAACGGGTAATGCCAGAGCTGGTCAGAGAAATTCTCCTTTGTGGAGAAAGGGTGGTATTATTTTTGGACCGCAACCCAGGGACTATTACACAAAGATGTCAAAACAGAAAAAGAGATTGTCCTTGGGTATGGCGTTTTCTGCACAACTTCAGAAAGGCAATGTGATAGTTGTTGATTCTGTAAAAATCGACGAAGTTAAAACAAAAAAAGTAGTGGAACTTTTGAAAAATCTTAAAGTTGAAGGTCAGAAAATTGTTTTCGCAATTTCTGACGATATAAATTTTAAAACAGCGTCTAGAAATATACAGAATATTGTAGTTGAAAATATTAAAAATATCAACGCGTATCAAGTTCTTTGGGCAGATAAGTTGATTGTTACGCCCGGAGCGATTGATTCAATGAAAGAAAGACAGTCGTTATAGGCGAAATTGGTTGTCTTTTATTATTTAAGGAATAAAATGGATATCAGGAACATTGTTAAGAGACCGATAGTAACGGAAAAGGCAGCGCTTCTTAAAGAAAAAGACAATAAATATACTTTTGTAGTAAATAAAGATGCTAATAAATTTCAGATAAAGCAAGCTATAGAGTCTTTGTTCAACGTAAAAGTAGAAAGCGTGCATACTTCAAACTATGTTGGAAAAAGCAAAAGGATGGGTGTGCATTCGGGATACAAGAGCGATTGGAAAAAAGCAATAGTAAAACTTGGCGCAGGACAGGAAATTCAGGTGGTCAACGAGGTCTAATTTTAGGCTGAGCAACGGTAAAATCTTACTAAAGATAGTTTTTAGCTTTAGAAGCAAGTATGGGTAGTGTCCCAGCAAGGGGTTGTGTTTAACGTTGCAAGGGCGCGCGCCCGATAACGGGAAAAAGTAATGCCGATTAAAACATTTAAGCCTTATACGCAGTCTAGAAGACAAATGTCCGTATCGGATTTTTCAGATATCACTAAGACAGAGCCTGAAAAATCGTTAGTACGGATAGTGAAGAAAAAAAGCGGTCGTAACAATACCGGTCGGATAATGGTTCGTTTTAGAGGCGGCGGTCACAAAAGATTTTACAGAGTTATTGATTTCAAAAGGGATAAATTCAATATTCCGGCAGAAGTAATCGCAATCGAGTACGACCCTAATCGTTCTAGTAGAATAGCTCTTTTGCAATATCAAGACGGTGAGAAACGATATATAATTCAGCCTGTAGGCGTGAACGTTGGAGATTCCCTTATGTCCGGCCCGGATGCCGAGATAAGACCGGGAAATTCTCTTCCGCTTACGAATATACCTGTAGGTACTTTCATGCATAACTTGGAATTGGCAGTAGGCAAAGGTGGACAGCTTGTTCGTTCAGCCGGCGCCGCAGCTCAGCTTCTTGCGAAAGAGGGTGATTATGCTCGCGTAAGAATGCCTTCTGGCGAGATCAGGTTTATTCGAGTAAATTGTCACGCGACGATTGGTCAGGTAGGAAATTTGGATCATGAAAATATTACGATGGGATCTGCAGGAAGAAACCGCCACATGGGCAAAAAACCTCATGTTCGTGGAACTGCAATGAACTCTGTCGATCATCCACACGGAGGCGGCAGAGGCAAATCCAAAGGTAACAATCAACCCAGAAGCCCTTGGAATCAGCCTGCTAAAGGGTTTAAGACAAGGTCAAAGAAAGTTTGGGATTGGGTAATAGTGAGCCATCGTAATAAAGCTAAGAAGTAAGCGGGGGAAAAAATAGATGAGTCGTTCAACAAAAAAGGGTCCTTATGTGGATGAGAAGCTGCTGAAGAAGATGCAAAAATTAAATAAAGATGGTGATAAAAAAATTATTAAAACGTGGGCAAGAGCAAGCGTTATAACTCCTGATTTTGTCGGACATACGATAGCAATACATAATGGGAAAAAGTTTCTCCCGATATTTATATCGGAGCAAATGGTGGGACATAAATTAGGCGAATTCGCTCCGACAAGAACTTTTAAAGGTCACGGCGGAATGGCGAAGCAAGAAACATCGCTTACGTAGATAAAATGTGCGACAATTAGTTTTTACTCAGGAGCGATATCAAAGACGCAACAGTTGAGCGGGATGATTCTGTTGAACGTGAAAAGGATATAAAGATGGAAGCGAGGGCAACAGCGAAATTTGTTAGGTATACTCCAAGAAAAGTTAATCAAGTTCTTATGCTTATCAGAAATAAGAAAGTTGAGAAAGCGTTTGGGATACTTTCTTTTCTTCCTAAATCTGCCGCGGTGCTTGTTGAAAAAGTTTTAAAAAGCGCGACTGCAAATACAGGGAAGCTTAAAGATTTTTCGGGCTTTAAGGTGAAAGAAGCATGGGTTGGAAATGGTCCTATTTTGAAAAGGACAAGACCTGGTCCAAAGGGAAGAGGGATGTCGATAAAGAAGAGGACGGCGCATCTTACAATAGTTGTTACAGATGTTGGCGTAGTTCCGGAAAAGAGAAAGAAAAAAAATACTGAAGATACAGTCAATAGCGATGGTAGCGGTGGAAACAAAATAAGATAAAATTTTTAGGAAAGGTAAGAAACATGGGTCATAAAGCACATCCCAAAAGCATAAGGTTAGGGTATATCAGAGAGTGGGAATCTAAATGGTTTAACTTAAGCTTGTCCTTTAAATAGACTCTTACGCGGCGATCTTCTTCTATAAAATCAGGCATCTCTCTTAAGTTAAACCATTTAGATTCCCACTCTCTGATATACCCTAACCTTATGCTTTTGGGATGTGCTTTATGACCCAAAAGCATAAGGTTAGGGTATATCAGAGAGTGGGAATCTAAATGGTTTAACTTAAGCTTGTCCTTTAAATAGACTCTTACGCGGCGATCTTCTTCTATAAAATCAGGCATCT
>JAIXNA010000014.1 GCA_020328135.1 Candidatus Endomicrobiellum dinenymphae | reverse complement strand
AAAAACGCTGTATCCAGCTAGTTAAGCGGATACAACGTTTGTTTTGCTGCGTCTTGAGCGTTTAGCGTGTTTAATACGCTACAAAGTACGACTGTACAATCACAATCGCCGTAGGGGTTACATGGTTTGTTTAGGTTTGTCAAATCCCTTCCTTTCTTTCTTCCTTTTTACTAAACGCTTTGTAATGATATAATCCTCTATAGGTAAAATGTCGCTTTGGGCTAGAATTAGGATATGTAACAAATAGCCAACTAAGTTTTTACAATAAGCGATGGAAAGAAGGGCGGGCTAGAATTAGGATATATAACAAATAGCCTATTATGTGTATCCCTGCCTTGCGATAAGTTTGTATTGGTTAGTAGGTTGAAGATAATAAAATGAATGATATAACGAAGTCTCAGGTAAATATGAAACAGATGTGATTGCAATAACTAAGGAAAATGTTTTATTTTCAGACATAAAAGCTAATAAATAAGGGCTATAGCGCGTGAAATAGTAGGATGATGCCGAGCATTTACAAAGGGTCTTGAACGAGACGCATATTCGCTAGCGGTCATAGGGTGGATAGGTTTGTTTCTTGCTTCAGGTAAAGCGATTGCTTCCGCGGGACCGTCATTGTTGGCGACGTATTTTGTTAATTATAATTTATGTCGCGTATAGATTGTTTGTAAAAAATAGAAAATAAGAGAGAAAGTATGCCGATTTTAGATTTCTTGTTGCCAAAAAATGGAAAAAAGCAAAAAGTTATTCTTCTTGGGTCGGGGGCTTTGTCTATAGGACAAGCAGGGGAATTTGATTATTCCGGATCTCAGGCTGTGAAAGCTTTGGAAGAGGAAGGTCTTGAGGTAATAATTATTAATCCTAACATTGCTTCAGTTCAGACAAATAAAGGTCCAAACAAAAAAGTTTATTTGTATCCTATTACTCCTTTTTGGGTAGAAAAAATTATTAAAATTGAAAAGCCCGTTGCAATTATTTCTAGTTTTGGCGGACAGACATCTTTAAACTGTGTTATAGCGTTAGAAAAAAATGATGTTTTGAAGAAATATAACGTAAAAGTTTTGGGAACTCAGGTTGACGCTCTTGAGCTGTCTGAGGATAGGGAACTTTTTGCGCAAAAAATGAAATCTATAAATGCGCCTATAGCAAAAAGCCACGCTGTTTCTACTGTAGAAGAAGCGCTGAAAACTGCTGAAACAATTGGTTATCCTGTCATAACAAGATCTGCATTCGCCCTTGGCGGATTAGGCTCCGGACTTGCAAGAACATCTTCAGAACTGAAAAAGCTCACTCAATCTGCCCTTATGACATCTCCTCAGGTTTTAATTGAAAAATCTCTTCACGGTTGGAAAGAAATAGAATACGAAGTAATGCGCGATAAAACGGGAAATACCATAACTATATGTAATATGGAAAACTTTGACCCTATGGGCATACATACTGGCGATTCCGTAGTTATTGCCCCGTGTCAAACAATCAACAATACCGAAAATAATATGTTGAGAGATACTGCAATTAAAATTGCGCAGAACGTTGGTATTGTTGGCGAGTGTAATGTGCAGTATGCTTTAAATCCTAAAGATTACGGTTTTTATGTTATAGAAATTAACGCAAGATTGTCTCGTTCGAGCGCGTTGGCGAGCAAAGCCACGGGATATCCTATCGCTTATATAGCCGCAAAAATAGTCATAGGTTTTGATCTTTTGGAACTTAAAAATCCGGTTACGGGCACCACTTCTGCATTTTATGAGCCATCGCTGGATTACGTTACTTTAAAAGTACCGCGTTGGGATTTAAGTAAGTTTAGCGGAGTTTCAAAAAATCTTGGCACACAAATGAAATCTGTAGGTGAAGTTATGGCTATTGGAAGAAATTTCTGCGAGGTTGTTCAGAAAGCCATGAGAATGGTAAATGAAAACGAAGAGGGAATAACTACAAATATTTTCAATAATGCTTCTGACGAAGATATCGAAAAAGAGCTTTTATCGCCCACAAGTTTGAGAGTTTTTGCAGTTTATGAAACGTTTAAGAGAGGGAAATCTCTTGAGTATGTATATGAAAAAACAAAAATAGATTATTGGTTTTTGTCGCATATTTTGTATTTAGCGCAAGTTGCAACAGAATTATTTAATTTTTTCAAACAAAAAGAAAAACAAGACGGTTTTACATCTCAAGATTTATATAATGCCTTTAAACGGATTTCGAAAGAGCATTTACAACGTTTAAAATCAAGAGGTTTTTCAGATTTTCAACTTACAAAAATATTTCTTTCCGCGAGTTTAAGCAGTAGAGTTAAACTCAGTATAAAGCAAATAAGAACTTTATCTTTTGGCGTAAGAAAATTAAGAAAAAAACTTGGTATTTTGCCTGTTGTAAAACAAATTGATACCACATCTTCAGAATATCCTACAAGATCTAATTATTTGTATCTTACTTACGACGGAATGCGCAGCGATGTTTCTGCCAAGAAAAATGCAAAGAGTATAATTACTTTGGGAAGCGGCAGTTATCGCATAGGAAGTAGTTTGGAGTTTGACTGGTGTTCCGTTATGACAAGCAGTTATTTTAAAAATAAAAAAAATGACAGCGTTATTATTAACTGTAACCCCGAAACTGTATCAACTGACTATAGCGCTTCAGACAGATTATATTTTGAAGAATTGTCGTCAGAAAGAGTGTTGGACATTATAGATATTGAAAATCCTAAAGGCGTAATCGCCTGTATGGGCGGACAAAATCCTAATAATTTAATTCAGCCTTTAAGCGAAGCAAAAGTGAATATTTTAGGGCATAGCCAAAAGAGCGTTGATGCCGCCGAAGACAGAGAAAAATTCTCAGCGATGCTTGATAAACTTGATATAGATCAGCCTGAGTGGACTTCAGCCGTTTCTATTTCAGAAATAGAAAAGTTTATAGAAAAAGTAGGATTTCCTGTTTTAATTCGTCCAAGTTTTGTTCTCTCTGGAACTCTTATGAATGTTGCAAACGATAAACAGAGTTTGGATTATTACTTGTCTCTTACAAAAGATATTTCAGCGGACTTTCCTGTTGTTATTTCAAAATTTATTCTTGATGCAAAAGAGATTGAATGTGATGGTGTTGCAAAATACGGCGAAGTTATACTTTCTCTTGTTACGGAACATGTTGAAAATGCCGGTGTTCATAGCGGCGATGCCACGATGGTCTTTCCCTCGCAAAAAATATATTCTCACACAGTAAATGTTATAAAAGATATAGTAAGAAAAATAGTGAAAGGTCTCAATTTAAACGGTCCTTTCAACATACAGTTTATAGCTAAAGATAACGATGTTAAAGTTATTGAATGCAATGCAAGAGCATCAAGGTCATTCCCGTTTATTTCAAAAGTTTCAGGGGTAAATCTTGCGGAACTTTCATGCAAAGTAATGAACAATGAAAAAGTAAAAAAGATATTAATTGACGAAAGCGAAATACCATATGTTGGCGTTAAAGCTTCGATGTTTAGTTTCCAGCGACTAGACGGCGCGGACCCCATTGTCGGCGTAGAAATGGCATCCACGGGAGAAGTCGGTTGCTTAGGCGAAAAATTTAATCACGCTATGCTTCTTTCAATGGAAGCAACTCAGATAAAAAAACCTAAAAAAGGCGTTCTTTTAAGCACGGGCAGAGAAAGAGATAAAGTTAAATTTATGGAAGTGATAGACAATCTCTATAAATTAGACGTTCCGCTATATGCGACAAAAGGTACGGCAAAATATCTTGAAGAAAGAGGCTATTATAAAGTTAATGTTGTTCATTGGAATCGCAATCCTAGAGCCGTGGATATAATAATTGATGGCAAAGTGGATTTTGTTATAAATATAAATAAAAATTTAAGTGTTGACGAGCTTAGCAATAATTCGGAAATAAGGAAAACAGCCGTTAAGTGCGGTTGTTCAATATTAACCAATCTTGAAAAAACCATAGCTTATTTAAGAGCTTATGACTCCTACTTAGAATTGCAAAATATTGAGGATTGTATCAGTTTATAATTAATTTATTTTAGTGTTTATATAATGAACGCAGAATGGTATATAAATAGAAATTCAATATTTATTTTGTTAAAGCGTCCACGCTTTAACAACGCCGACGATGGTTTGCTTAGCGCGTTTTTGCTGTCGTTCCAATAAAAATGGAAATCTATGTTATGTGTTAAGCGAAATGGATCTCCGAGAAATCGGAGACGACGGCTAGATTGTCGACACTACTACTAGTTTGAACGCATTTTAGTAATAACCAAATGAATTTATGAAAATGATGATGGGAAGACGTAAATAGAGGTAAATCTTAACTGAGGGACTGTTTGGCTTACGCAAAGTCGGCTTCAAATAGCGAAACAAATTGACTGCGATATAGGCGCGCTAGACAAAAGCATAGCCAAAAGCGAATAGGTTGAGCGCAGATAATGAGCGATATTAAAGTGAGAACTGGTAAATATCCCTTAAGGAACGTAAAAATGAAAGGCGAAAAGAGAAACACTAGAAGAATTGCTGGCAACTATTCCCAAAAGAGTAGTGAATGCAATCTAGAAGAAGCAACAAAATGAAAATGACTGATGATAGAGAAGAATGTAAACTTAAGATGTACACAAAAGATGGGTTGGATAAAATATATGCAGACAACTAACTGCAATCAGGTACGACTTAAATAGGGCTTGCGCGTTTAGAGCTAAGTATGATTATAAGCCATCACTAGAAGAAAACTAGAAAGAATTGAAGTATATCAAAATTTGCGCGACGCTATGAAAAAACAGAAACAAAAAATCAGTCAACGCGTTAGCTAAGCTTTTTTGAGTATGGGTTGTATTCGCTTATTTTTCTGGTTCTCAACTATTTCGTTGGTATTTGCGCCTGCGCGGCTTGCATTTGGCATAACGCTTATAGCGTTAGATTATGTTTTGTTGGAGCGTTGAGTTTTTTAAAAAATACCGCGACTGAGAGACGTATTATGGGCATCGCAAAATTGGAAAAGTTATAGAATTAAAAAATAAAGAGTCAACGGCAAAACTTATCCATAGATTTTCTGCTGCTTGTGGATAGCTAGCTCGGTTTTATTAGACAAAGAGACAGAACATCTGTATTATCTTTCTTTAAAAGTCCACGCTGGACGCTAAGTAAGATAATTACCGTATTAAGCAATGTTAGCGAACTCTAAAGTATGGAAAGCGCCTCCTTAGGTAAGACAAACAGCGCGCGACTTACGTTATGCGCAATTGAGTGTTTTTTTATTTTTAGCGTTTTGTAAAAGAGGAAGAAAAATGTGTGGAATAATTGGAGTTGAAAATAATGACAATGCTGCGGTTTTAGCCTCGGCGGGACTGCTCACTCTGCAGCACAGAGGCGAAGAGTCGGCGGGTATTACAATTAGCGGTAAAGAAAAAATGAAAACTTTTAAGGCTATGGGTCTTGTTTCAAGAATTTTTAATGAAGAAATTCTTCTTAACAAACTTCCGGGAACCGCAGCCGTAGGGCATGTTCGTTATACGACTTCGGCAAAAAGCTCTTTAACGAATGCTCAGCCTTTTCAGATAAATTGTATTCATGGAAATATTGCGGTAGCGCATAACGGCAATATTACAAATTTTCTTAAAATAAAACAGATGCTTCTAAGGAAAGGGGCAATTTTTAATCATACTTCTGATACAGAAATACTACTTCATCTTATTGCTATGGCTAAAGGGAATCTAGCAAATATAGTCGCAAGTTCTCTACGTAAGCTCGAAGGCGCGTTTTCCCTTGTAATCCTTAAAGATAAGACGCTTATAGGCGCGAGAGACGAGCATGGTTTTAGACCGTTAGTTTTAGGAAAAATTGAAAGCTCGTATATAATATCTTCAGAAAGCGCCGCAATAGAAGTTATTGGCGGAACGTACATAAGGGATATAAAACCCGGTGAAATTGTCGTTATAGAAAACGGACAAATTAAAAAATCTTTTTTGTATAAAAAAACTAAGAAACAAAATACTTGCATTTTTGAACAGGTTTATTTTTCAAGACCGGACAGTATAACGTTTGGAAAAACAGTGAAAGAAGCTAGGGTAAAAATGGGCGAATATCTTGCTAACCAGATGAAAAATGTAAAGGCTGATATCGTTATGCCTGTGCCTGATACAGGTTATTTTGCAGCTCTGGGTTTTTCAAGAACTTCAAATATTCTTTTTGAGAACGGTTTTGTAAGAAATCATTATGTTGGAAGATCGTTCATAAAACCATCGCAAAACTTAAGAGATTTAACCGCAAGACTTAAACTTCGGCCAATACATGAAGTCGTTAAGGGAAAAGAAATAATCCTTGTTGACGATTCGATAGTACGAGGAACGACATCAAAGAGACTTGTTAATATTTTGAGAGAAGCTGGAGCAAAGAAAATACATTTTGCGTTATCTTGTCCTCCAATAATAGGATCATGCTATTATGGGATTGACACGCCAAGTAAAGACCACTTGATAGCGGCAAATAATTCAATAGAAGAAATGAGAAAGTATTTAGGCGCGGATAGCTTAACATTTTTAAGTTTAGAAAATCTTGTTAAAGCTTGTTCTTGCGCTGATAAAAAAGAAAAAGTTTTCTGTACGTCGTGTTTTACGGGAAAATATCCTACAATAATTTCAAGAAACACGTATAAGGAAGACTATTAAAATGTCAAAGTATATTTTTATTACCGGTGGAGTTGTAAGTTCTTTAGGTAAAGGTATTTCCGGCGCAAGCATAGGCAAGCTTCTCCAACTTCGCGGCTTTAAAGTAAACATGATAAAATTCGACCCTTATATAAACATAGACCCGGGAACGATGAATCCTTATCAGCATGGCGAAGTTTTTGTTACCGCAGATGGAGCAGAATCAGATTTGGATTTAGGTACTTACGAGAGATTTTTAGACGTTTATACAAGCAAAGCTAACACAAATACAGCGGGTGATATTTATAAAACTGTAATCAATAGAGAAAGAAGGGGAGATTATGATGGCGCGACAGTGCAGGTTATTCCTCATATTACGGATGAAATAAAGAAACGGTTTGCTGCGTTAAAAAACAAATGCGATATTTCTATAATTGAAATTGGCGGAACAGTTGGAGATATTGAAGGTCTTCCATTTATGGAAGCCGCAAGACAGTTTCAGCTTGAAAATAAAAAAGAAGATATTTTTAGCATACATGTTACTCTTGTACCCTATATTGCAGGCGCGCATGAGTTGAAAACAAAACCTACTCAGCATTCGGTTAATAAGCTAAGAGAAATAGGAATTTCTCCCGATATGATAATATGCAGAACAGAATATCATCTTGACGAGTCTTTGAAAAGAAAAATTTCTCTGTTTTGTAATGTCAAGAAAGAATGTGTAATAGAAGCGATGGATGCCCCTTCAATTTATTTTATCCCCGAGGCTTTTTATGATCAAAAAGTTGATTCTTTAATAATCGAAGAACTTAATATGAAGACTAAAAAGAAATTCGATAAAACGTGGTTTACAAAAATAAAATCGCTTGGCGAATTTAATAAAACTGTTAAGGTTGCAGTTGTAGGCAAATATGCAGATTTGAAAGATGCATATAAATCTATTGACGAGTCTTTGAATATTGCCGCAACAGAGCTAAAAGCGAAGGCAGAAATACATTATCTTGGAGCAGAAGATAAAGATTTAGTAAGAAAGCTAAAAGACTTTGATGCTATTTTAGTTCCCGGCGGATTTGGCAATAGAGGCGTAGAGGGGAAAATAAAAGCAATAACTTATGCTAGAAAGAATAAGATTCCGTTTCTTGGAATATGTTTGGGCATGCAGTGCAGCGTTATAGAAGCGTCAAGGAATTTAGCAAAACTTAAAAATGCAAATTCAACAGAATTTGACGAGACCACAAAATATCCTGTAATAAAGATTCTTGAGGAACAGAAAAATGTTAGTTATAGAGGCGGAACAATGAGACTTGGCAACTACAAAGCTGAAATAAAGAAAGACGCTCTGGCTCACAATTTATATAAGTCTATAGCAATTGAAGAAAGGCACAGACACAGATACGAAATGAATCCTGAGTTTATAGACATATTGGAAAAGGTGGGTCTTTCTGTAACTGCATATCATAAAGGCGTACTTCCCGAAATTGTAGAAATAAAAGATCATCCATTTTTTCTAGGAGTACAGTTTCATCCTGAATTTGCTTCAAGACCCATGAAAGCGCATCCCATTTTTAAAGGGTTTCTAAGCGCAGCTTTAAAAGTGAGTAAATAATCTCGCATTCATTCTTTTATTTCTACAACTTCCTCTCTTTTTAAATTTCACAAATGTTTTATTTGTGTTTACTTTTGCTACACTATGGGCAGAGCTGTAAAGAAAGTGTTATCGCTGATGCTCTTATCCAGTTAAATCGAGACCGCTAGATTACAGTTGAGAAAGAAAACAAGATGGTCTAAAAGTACTAGTAGGCAAGCATTAAGCAACCAAAGAGTAAAAAGAAAGAGGAGATAAGCTTATGGCAGAATTTACAGGTCTAAAATCCGTCCTTTGGCCAATACATAAATTTGAGTTAAAAAAATTCCTTCCTATGGCCTTTATTATGTTTTGCATATTGCTCAATTACAGCCTGTTAAGAGTAATGAAGGACTCGTTAGTGGTAACAACAATGGGCGCAAGCGTAATACCCACACTTAAGTTGTGGTTTGTGATACCGTCAACGATATTGCTAGTGATAATTTATTCGAAACTAGTCAATGTTTTTTCGAAAGATTCTGTTTTCTACATAATGGTAACGTTTTTCATGGGATATTTTATATTGTTTGCAACTGTATTGTATCCATATCATCAGCATTTGCATGCTGATTTTTCAGATGTTTCTTCAGGGTTGCTGGCCGGATTGGGATTATTAAAGCCGATAGACCACTGGGTGTTTTCTTCATTTTATGTGATGGCGGAGCTTTGGGGAAGTTCCATGATAAGTCTGATGTTTTGGCGTTTTGCTAACGATGTTACTTCTATCAAGGAGTCAAAGCGTTTTTATGCGATGTTTTTATGTATAGCCAACTTTGGTCTTGTGACTACATGTTTTTTCGTGAAGGCGCTAAACGAAGAGCGGTTGGACGTAAGCGAATGGAGCGCATTACCATACTTCATTCTGATAATTGTGTTATCCTGTCTTGTTATAATCGGTTTGTATTACTGGCTAAACAATGACGTATTGAAAGATTCGCGCTACTATAATCCTGACGAAATCAAGAAACCAAAAGAAAAAACAAAGTTATCTATGTTGGAAAGTTTAAAATACATTTTCAAATCCAAATATCTCGGGTACATAACGATTTTGTTGATATGCTATGGAATAAGTATAAATCTCATAGAGGTCGTGTGGAAAGAGCAGGTGCGCCTGCTATATCCTACAAAAGCCGGGTATAGCTCATTTATGGGATCTCTCAATCTATACACAGGGATTTTCACCATAATATGCACGTTGATTGGCACCAATATATTACGCAGATGTTCATGGTTTGTAGGGGCAATAATAACTCCTATTACGTTTTTTATAACAGGTTTAGTTTTCTTCGCATTTATCGTATTCAAAGAACAACTTACGCCGATTGTCACACCGCTTGGACTCACAATTCTAGGGATTGTGATATCTTTTGGGTTTGTCCAAAATTTTCTGTCAAAAGGAATAAAATATTCGTTTTTTGATCCCACTAAGGAAATGTGCTACATTCCACTAGATGATGAATTGAAATCAAAGGGTAGGGCTGCCGCTGATATTGTCGGCGCGCGTGTCGGAAAAGGCGGAGGTTCGTTTATCCAGTACATGTTGCTTAACGTCATTTTTATTGGATCTTCGCTAGTGCAATTGGTTCCCGTCATAGCGGTTATATTCATTGTAATACTTCTACTCTGGTTTGTGGCTGTTTTCGGACTAAATAAAAAGTTCTTACATCTTATTACCAACGATGATGTAAAATAAAAGGGATTTAATATAACAAAATAAGAATTGTCAATACTGCAAAAGAGACTAAAAAGCTTTTTCAAAGTTGATAGCAAAGAGAAAAAATAGACTCAAGCTTTAACTGACTCATGTAACGATAAACATTATATGAAAGAAAGAAAAAAGCAATTGTAACGTTAGCAACAGTCATTGCATTTGTGGTGTTAAGCGCAGCGTCAATGATATTTATGGCAAAGCTTTTCTATCATCAAATATTTTTTCAACGCCTTTATAAGTTCCGTCTCAGTCTCTATCCATAACAGAATGGACATTGGCGGTGTGTTCCTCGCCGTCGCTGCCTACGACACAAGCGCCACTACTCGCTCCACATTATTATGTATGCCACAGTATTTTTCTTAAACTTCGCGCCAAAGTATTCACTGCATTCCTTATAGGCGTAATACCCAAAAAATTCTTCCAAGACGTATCACCATTACCACCATTACCAATGCTCAAAAATAAACCCCTCCAACATATCCGCTTTCTTTAAACTCATCCTTCGCTTCTCAAGCTTTGCCATTGATTGTTGTTGCCGATGTCGATGTTGCTGTATATCATCTTGCTTTCTTTTTGTTTGTATTGCGCGTCTTTGTACTTTCTCTAGACAATATTTTCTTTCTAAAATTATGTTTGATGTTTTGGCCTATAGAGCTATATAAATATAAAATATTCGAGCTGGTTGAGTAATTCGTCCCAAACGCCAGGCCGAAAATTATCCTGCGGCGATTCAAAACGCTTATTCACATTCACAGTCACCGCCACCGCATTTCTTCCATCCACTTCGAATATCACACTACTAATCCAAACATAATCCTCTGGTTCTATGCCAGTTTCCTCTGAGAGCATTCGTATCGCGTTAAAATCAGTTTCTGATAATATGTCGCTCTCGCCCCCACAGCCTTTCCCTACCCATCTCAGATTCACCAGTTGCTTCCTCGTTATCCGGGGATATGGTCTTGTTGCTGTCACTGTTCCTGTTCCGCTACCGCTTGAGTCTGTTGCTGCTCCTGTTGGAGTTGTTGATGATGATGAACTGCCGCCTGGCGGTATTACCGCTGGCGCTGCTGCTTTTGGTTTTGGTCCTGCCGTTGTTTTTGGTTTTGAGTCTGACGATGTTGCCGTTGCCGTTGTTTTTGGTTTTGAGTCTGACGATGTTGCCGTTGCCGTTGTTTTTGGTTTTGGTTCTGGCGGTGTTGATGATGATGACGAGAAGAAACTCCGCACCTGCTTCACCCTCCTCCCAATCCAAGTGTCACTACTGCCACTTTCTGCTACCGTTGTTAGCGGCGTTGATGATGAACTGCTGCTAACGCCTGGCGG